>JAJRAE010000105.1 GCA_028682985.1 Methanobacterium sp. | reverse complement strand
CTTAATAAAATCTGGAAAGTGGATGACGCTTTATGAGATTAAAAACAGCATAAAATGTCCCTGCCAAGCCCAGCTCTGTCAAAATCAGGAATTAGATAACTGCAACCTGGACCAGATGGATAAATCAATAAATAAATTCACAGAAAAAGGGATCCTTTTGAAAAGGGAAGAGCAGGGCAAAAATAAATATAATATAAGGGGATTATAATCATATCTCTTATAACTATCTTAGAAAATTATTATTCTAATGTCTTAATACCCGGTGAATTATGATGCAGGGAAATACCATTATAATAGCAGGAATAACAGCTATACTTATCGGATTCATACTAATATTCGTTGGCACTGCTATGCAATCCTCCTCGCCCAAATCCAGCGATGTTAAAACCGGAGGAGTCATACTAATCGGACCTATACCCATAATATTCGGTAATGATAAAAGCACCATAATAACTACAGTGATAATGGCCATAATTTTGATGATACTTGCTTACTTCCTGTTCTACCGAAGATTAATACCTTTTTAAAAAAATTACTTGTTGATACTCTTTTAATAATTAATCCCTTTTCTGATGCCATTTCCATGCAGTTTCAATGATGGTTGATAATTCATGATACTTTGGCTGCCAGTTTAGAATATCCCGGGCTTTATCTGAACTCCCCACTAATACCGGCGGATCACCTGGTCTTCTATCCACTTCTTCAACCATTATATCTTTTCCTGTGACTTTTCGGGCGGATTCAATTACTTCCCTTACAGAAAATCCCTGTCCATTTCCCAAATTAAAAACATCACTGGAGCCTCCCTTCTGCAGGTAATGCAGTGCTTTTATATGGGCATCAGCCAGATCCTGGACATGTATATAATCCCGAATACAGGTGCCGTCTGCTGTAGGATAATCCGTCCCGAATATCTTTATATGTTTCCTTTTATCCGCTGCAGCATCAAGTGTTAAAGGAATCAGATGGGTTTCAGGTACATGTAACTCTCCAATTTCTGCTTCGGGATCGGCTCCTGCGGCGTTGAAATAGCGCAGAGAAACATATTCAAGATTATAAGCCCTGCTGTAATCTTCTAATATCTGTTCAACCATAAATTTCCCTTTTCCATAAGGGCTTATTGGTTTTTGAGGATGGTTTTCGGTGATGGGTATTTCTTCAGGAGTTCCATAGGTGGCGCAGGTAGAAGAGAATACAAAATATTTAACTCCCTCTTCTAGCATGACCCTTAGAAGATTTAATGTATTGCCCAAATTATTTAGATAATATTTCTGGGGGTCATCCACAGATTCCCCCACATAGGTGAAGGCCGCAAAGTGCATAACCGCATCGATTGGATATTTCTTAAACACTCCCCGTATATCATCGATGTTGTTTAAATCTCCCTCTTCAAAAACACCCCATTTAACAAAATCAGCATGTCCAAAGCTTAGATTATCAAAAACAATAGTTTCATAACCCTGACGGCTTAGCTCCTTATTCACATGAGCCCCAATATAACCTGCTCCCCCTACAATTAGTATCATAATAGCAAACCTCTAAAAACAGTTAATATTTTACACTAGAATTTATTAATTCTGCATTTTAATATAATTAACGAACAAGAATTTTAATAATTCATGCCAAATTTTCTAAAAATTCGTAGAATTCAGTAAATATATTCTGATTCTGTGCGCTGCTTGTATTATTTATACTATCTGCTATTGCTGATAATGCTGCAGATGCACCCATATTAAGATTATTTTGAATAATAGAACTGTCTTTTGTCTGTAACCAGTTTGCCCAGCTTGTTTTACCTTGATTGTATCCTTCTTCCATCTTTGTTTTAAGTTCGCTGGCTGTGTATTTAGCTACTGGTGTTAGTTTCTCTGCCTGGTCTTCATATTTGGAGTGGTCGGATGAAGATTCTTTGCTTATCGTATGGGGAGCTGAGAAGGAATCACTAATATAATGACTGGCAACACCATAGCAGTAACTGGCATTCCTATAGTCTCCCCGGTTATATGCTTCCTTACCCTTGCTCAGCCATGTTTGAGCTTTAGCATAACTTTTAGGATAGCTGTGATAATAGAAGTCTTTAAAAATTTCATCTGGATCATTAGATGCTTCTCTCATAACGTTGAGGTCCAAGTTTTTCTGAACCTCATCCGGCAATCCATGATAAACAGCATCCACTATCTGGGAATGTGTTTGCCAGGACCAGGCAGAAGCAGATGGAATGCTAATTAGGATGATAATTAGAAGAATCGAACAGTACTTCAAATATTTCATTTTTTAAGCACCAGTTCTAATTTAAAAGAGTCCCTATAAATTTATATTTATGAAAAATAAAGAGTTTTGTAATATTAATTTTATTTTTTTACATCTGTTTTACATAAAATCTGGGAGAACTGTTTTCTGGTAGAATTTAATAAATTTCTCCTGATGGGGGCCTAACTGGTGGATAAATATGTGTTCATATCCTGATTCTATAAAATCATTTATATTATCTATATGGTCCTGAGGGTCGTCTCCATAAACCACTCCATCAATCGTTGAATAAGGGTCCGCCATCTTAGCCAGTATTTCAAAGCATCTGGTTGTGGGCATCTCCCAGTTAATAACCCCACTGTTAGCTACTATAGGCCAGTATTCATAGGCCGTCTTTATAGCTTCTCTTTTATCTTTCGCCCAGCAAACAGAGGCTTCAGCATAACAAGGTTTGTTCTTGCCTCCTGATTTTTTAAATTTTTTAACCAGTTTTGGTTGGTTACCTGGTGTTATCAATCCGTCTGCTAATTTACCCGCATTTTTAGCTGCTTTTTTACCATCTGCCGCCATCAGTATGGGCGGTAATTCTTCTGGCAGGGTGTACAACTGAGCTCTCTCTACGGTGTAATATTTGCCATGAAAAGTAGACATTTCTCCTTTCCAGAGCATCCTTATAACTTTAACAGCCTCTTCCAGCATCTCAATCCTCACGCTAGCAGGAGGCCAGCGATCCCCCAATATATGTTCGTTGAGATTTTCTCCAGAGCCTAATCCTAACATGAACCTCCCCGGCATCATATATGCTGTGGTAGCAGCGGCCTGAGCTATTATAACTGGATTGATGCGTATAGTAGGACAGGTAACTCCTGTACCCACCTTTAACCTAGAAGTGGCTTGTGAAACTCCTCCTAAAGTGCTCCATATAAATGGGCTTTCATCCTGCTTATTTATCCAGGGATGATAATGGTCAGAAGCCATTGCAAAGCTAAAGCCCGCTTTTTCTGCTATTTTTGCATAGTGAATCAGATCCAGGGGATTTGTATCTTCACATGATAGTTTATAACCTAATTCAACCATTTCTTTCTCCTCAAAAAAAATAAAATTATTATAAAGTGTTATCCAACTCTTATCTTCATTCCCTCAACTGCTATTTCTTCGATGGGTACCAGTATACTTAGAAGACCATTTTCGAATTTAGCTTTGGCCATTTCCGGTCTTATATTATGGGCTAACACCCAGCAACCTGAAAATAATTCATTTTCTTTAGGTGCTTTTAAGCAGAACCAGTTTTCACTTATCTGAAAATCTATATCTTCTTTTTCCACACCAGGAAGTTCCACTTCTATGCTGTATTTCTGGTTATCATGATATACGCAAACTGCAGGAGTTATCAGGTTATCCTCTTGTTCACCCAAAATTAATCACCATATTATATTATGGATGACCAAATAAAAATAATTTCGGTTAAAAACAGCTTAAAGCAATATATTACAGCTTAAAATATGGATATAGAAGAATATTATAAATAAATATCTAATAAATAAAAATTTTTATGTGGAATAATATTCGTTATCTTTAATTTGAATCTTTTTAATTATGCCCTTATTTTCCAGGGACATGATAAGATTATAAACACCCAGCGTATTCATCTTTAAATCCCCGTATAACAGAGATCCTTCCATCATGTATCTTGGAATATGTCCTGATTCATCTGTTAAATTTTTTATAATTTTCAATGCTGAGATTTCCTTCTCAGTTAAGTCGTAGGTTTCAGCCTTCTTGATTGGTGGCTCTTCAGATCTGTATTCAGCACTTACTAATTCACGAGATGCATCTAATTGATTAGCATCTTCTTCACCGATGCTCTCTACCAGTTTGACATATTCTTCATTTTCTATGAATAGCCGTCCTTCATTTTCCAGGCCGAGTAGATTTTGTTGCAGTTCATCAACAGACAAATCCAGGTCAAGCTTTAAAATGTTTAAGGGAACTCCATCAGGGTATTCCATCTGAAAATATTTTATTCTACTAATGATAATGGTCCGATTGGTCATTTTCTATACCTGAGATACATTTGAAACTCCATCTGCCTTTTCTATCTTGAAGATGTTATCAGCGAAGCTTTCTAATTCCCTTTCATGAGATACTATTATTATCTGGGGGTATTTGAGTTCATTAAGTATATCCCGGATTTTGAATAGCTGTTCTTTACTGAATCCATCAGTGGGTTCATCCATTATTAGTAAATTGGATTTCATTCCAGTTGAAACTTTTTGCACTATGTTATTTAAGGCTAATCTGTAGGCTAATGCCACGCTTGTTTTTTCTCCACCGCTTAAATAGTTTATCTCCTGCTCGAATCCGTCCTGCTCTACTATTGGTGTGAACTCTTCATCTATTTTACCTGTTTTGCTGGGGTCATCTATTAACAGGTTGAACCATTTTTTGAAGTTATCATCAAATTCCAGATGGATATTTTGCATCACATGTTTTTCTATTACACTCAAGGTAGGAATCATGTATTCATTAAGCCAGATATAATAATCCTTAAGCCTATCTGACTGTTTTCGCAGTATCTCTTTTTCTTTTATTTCATTTTCAAGTGCCAGTACATCCTCCTCAAACCTTATTATTAGGGTTTGGGTTGTTATAATATTTCTATTTAGTAAAGTTTCATCTTTCCCTACTTCCTCATAGGATGTTTGTAAAACTTCAATATTATGGAGGATTTCTGAAACCTCCTCAACTTCATGCTCATAAGTTGCTAGATCTTCTTTTAATTTTTCAATCTCGACTATTAATATATCTATATTACCCAAATTTTCTTTAATTTTTTCTTTATTTCCATCAAACTGATATATGATACTTTTCAGAGTTTCCTGCTCCTGCTCATACTCTTTGATTTTAGTAGATAAATTCTCTAGATGTTGAAGATATTGGTCCATCTTGAGAGATACTGGTTCGTCCATATATAAGGAAATTTTCTCATCTATATTAGTTATCTGTTCATTTATGGCTGTTATTTTGGTTTTAATTTCATTATATGTTTTATATTTAGATTTAATGATTTCAAACTGATTGGATTCTTTTTCCAGTTCTTTTAATTTAATTTTATCTTGTTCTACTTTCTGCTCTCCTTTAGATCTGACCTCTTTTAATATTTTAATCTCCGAAGTGCCCCGGCGCATTTCCTGTTCCCTTTCTTTTTTCAGGTTTTTCTTGTGGTCTTCATCAAGTACACTACCACAGATGGGGCAACTTTCACCCAAACCATTTAGATTATTCAACTTTTTATTTACATCCTCCATCTGTGCTTCAAATTTGTAGATCTTCTGTATGATGATCTGTAATTGAGATTCATGTGAATCCAGTGATTCTTTTTCCTTCTCCTTCCTCTGGACCAGGTCTATCGTTTCTTTATTTAAATCATCCTGATCTTTATCCTTCCAATCATTCAATTCTTCTTCCAGCTTTTGCTGGTCTTCAAGAAGTAAAGAAAGATTAGCTCCCAGTCTCTCACGTTTCCCAGTTAATTCCCTGATATTTTCAATTTTTTCTCGAAGCTTTTCCTGGCTAATCTGGACTGGTTTTTCCTTGTTCTCTAGGCGGTTTATTTCTGGCTGTAATCTCTCCCGGTTATCATCTTCCATCTTTTTAATATCCTGAGCATATTTATCAGATAGATCTAATTTATCTTGAATCTGTTTTTTTAAGTGTGGTATTTCTGCCTGGATCTGTTTTAGATTTGATTCTTTTTCTTTTAGATTTCCGAGTTGAGTTTTCTTTCTTTCCAGTTCGTCCTCAACCACTTTTAATCGTTCCTGGTACTGCACTAATAGTTTTTTATTATCTGATAATTTTCCCTGTATTTCTATTAAGGAATCCTTTTTATTGCTTAAATCTGATATCTGACCATTTAAATAGTTTATTTTATTTTTAATTAGCCTTGATATCTGGGTGGCGTTTTCAACTGCTATCTTATAATCCTCGATTCCGAATGCATTTCTTAATGTTTGCAGTCTGATATCGGGCTTCTGGCTGAGTATGAATTTCATCTCTTCCTGAGGTGTGTAAACCGCGTAGCGAAAGATCACGCTCTGCGAACGAGGGTTAGGTGGTTCTTTAAAGTTGAGGATGTCCAATATTCTCTCTTTGATCTCGGAGGGCGATAGTTGCATCTTCCTACCATTTACCCCTAATTCTCCTTTATCCTGTCTAATGGTGTTTTTATCATTCCGGAGTAGGGTTCTTTTAATCTGATATTTTTTATCTCCTACGCTGAAATCCAGAAATACGGACCCTTTTTTTGCTCCTTTGCGTAGGAGAGCATCCCCTTTCTGATTTCCCAATCCAAAAAGAGCAAATTCCAGAGCCATAAGAATGGTTGATTTTCCAGATCCCACATCACCCTCAAAAAGTGAGGTTCCCCTGGGAAATTCTATCCTGCATTTCTCATAACTGCGGATATTTTCCATCCGTAAAGTGTTAAATATCATATATCACCAAGAATTAATTAATGTAAAATTGTAGTTATTCTATATCCTCCAATCCCAGCACTGCCAGAGATTCTTTTAAGATTCGGTTGTTATATTCTCCCTTTTTCTCATTTGGTTTTGGGTTTTGTCGGATAACTTTAAGCAGCCTACCTGCTAGTTCTTTTCCTCCAGTACTTCCTAATTCTTTTCTGGAGATTTTTAGATTATCAATATTTTCCTTCAGTAGGTTGTCTTCTATTTCTTCTACTGTTTCTCCTTTAACTCTGATCTGGGTGAATTCACGGGAAACTAGTCCGTGGTAGTTTATACTGACATGAAGTGCTCCGGACTCCTTTAAAATTTTGCGGATCTCCTGGAAATTAATATCAGATGTTTTTCCGCCGGTTAATTCTCCTTTAACCTTCAGTACAACAATTCTATTTTCTATATTGCCCTTTTTTGATTGATCTTTGATTTTAGTCTTTAGTTCTTCGTATAATTCATGTGAGTTCTTATGATCAGCGTGAAATTCTATATAGGAATATTTGGCTAGATTAAGTTCAATAAAATTTATATTTTTACAATTTAAACTGTTTTCATCATTTAATTCCACTATGTAAAATCCTCGTTTTTCTCCCCGGGCGCTCATCTCCAGATCGCGGGGATAACCACCGAAAAGAGGTCCTGAATAAGTTACCGGTCCATAATCTGATAATGTATCTTCACATACTCTTTTATGGATGTGACCTCCAGCATAGTATTCAAAGTAGCGGGGGAACTTCTTTATTTCAATACCTTCCATTTTTGATAGATAATCCGGTAGCAGGAATTTCACAGAGGTGTGGAAAACAAATATTTTCATTCCTTCCTCCTCTTCCAAAATGGTTTTATCCAGGATGTCATAGTATGAATCATCTATTCCCATTTTTCTGCCGGATATTCCAGTTAATTTGATTTTGGTTTTGGGATCTACCAGGAAGTTTAACTCTAATTTTTCTCTTTGAGATTCATCCTTAACAATTTTACCCTGGAATAACTTTTTTAACAGTCCGCTTTCGGTTATAACGTCGATGATGGATGTTTGGTTGGGGCTGAAATCGTGGCTTCCGTAATTCACATAAACCGGTATTCCGCTCTCCTTTACCTGGCTCAATTTTCCCACTGCCTCCTTTACTACACCCATATCCGGCAGGTTGGAATGGAACAGGTCCCCGGCTATAATTATGAAATCCACTTCTTCTTCCAAACAGATATCTAGACATTCTTTGAATGCCTTTATTTCTAATTCTTTAAGTTCAGGATATTTTTGAGCGCCTAAATGGCAGTCTGCAAGATGAGCAAATTTATACATGTACATTCACGCTGTTGTTTTATTGATCAAACAGAATTAAAAGGTTATCCTATCAACTCTGTTTCTCCTTCAACCTCCATTTTCGGAGGCATATTTTCTAGATAATCATCTACAAATCTTTCAAATTCCGGGGTGTAAATGGGGATTGCGAATTTGGTAAAAACACTACTTACAATCGCTTCTCCCTTATCTAAACTAGCTATGATCCTGTTATCATCAGAAAGATCCTGGGAAGCACTGTCTATGATGGCAGATCTTTCCATGGACATTTCATTACCCAGTATTATCTTAGTGTTCATATTGGCCAGGATAGCCCGGGGAATCACACTGGCCAGCTGTGTGATGGCAATGAGTCCCAGTTTAAATTTCCTACCCTCTCGGGCGATGGTGCCATATATGTTGTTACCCATTCCACTTTCCAGTGCATCTCTACCTAATACCCTGGGGGCTTCTTCAATAACTATACTGATCACTGGTTTATCCTTCAGGATCTCCGAGTTGTAGGTTTTATACTTCTGGAATATGTTGCTGGCGATGATGCTTCCCACAAATAGCTCTTCGAAGTCGCTTAACTTTGAACTGTCGATTATAACAATTTTACCTTGCTCCAAGGACTTAACAATATCGGTTATAGTGGATAAACCAGATTCTCCCCCTACAAACAATTTGCTTTTGAACATTACCTTCTTTTCATCAGGTGATGATTCATCTGCAATGGCAGATACTCCCAGTTTGGTTTCTATCTTCCTCTTCAATACCTTGGCTGTCTTATCATCAATACCCATGGATTTAAGAATCTTATAATCTTTCTCCTTGGCTATTTCACCTATCCAATCCTGACGATATTTATTGAAAAACATTCGCATAGCCTCGCTCTGGGCAGAGGAAAACCCCCCAATTCCAGTGAAGTGCTGGGGGCGTATTTTTTTAATGTTGATTGATAATGTCAGAGCATCTTGGTTCCCACTATCAGGAGAGTAATATTCCAGTTTTTCTTTACTCCGGGGGTGATCACGCAGTCCTTTTCTAACACTGTCTCCAAAATATTCGTTATGGGGATCTAATACCAATATTCCGGCCCCTTCGCTGTCCAGTATGCTCCAGAGCATAACCCTGACCAGGTTACTCTTTCCTCGGCCGGTAGTGGCTGGTATGAAGATATGGTGAGTTAATGATTTAACCAGATCTATATGGACCTTAACATCATTTTTAACAGTCGATCCGCTTCTGATATCCCCCAGATAAATGGAATTTTTGATATCATCGGGTTTTAGAAATCCTAGGTGTTCGTTGTTAATGGATTGTATTTCATTAAAGAAGGATGGTGGTCTTTTGGGGCTTTTTATTACATATTCATCTTTTTCGTATTTCTGTACATATAGCAGGCTTTTCGCCCGTGCTACCAGGTAATTACGTAGTGTGGGCTGCATTATCTCAAGATTATCACCTAAGCCCTCTAGCTTCATACCGGCTGATAATTCCAGGGTGGCCTGGGGTATCTGGCTGCGGTATTCTATATCCTTAACCTGAATAATGGTGTAATCTGAATTTGTTCCTTCCGCCACCAGTAAATCTCCTAACTCCATTTGGGAGTCGCTTTTCTCCCGGATATAGATATCCTTTAATCCCCCACCAACTATCTGACCGCCTTTCATATGTTTCACCTTATTAATTTCGATTGAAAAAATTCACAATTCATCTAATTTATCATGCATATTCACTGCTTTTATACGGGCGTTAAAATCTTCATATGCGTCTGTTCTGGCTAATTCAGAGTCAAGTATAATTTTATAGTTATTTAAATCTTCATTTCTAACTCGGGCCCAAACATGGGCATCGAAAAGACCATAAGGATATCCGGGTATTGTTATATCCCTAGAATATTCAGCTACAGAAGAGATTAAATCTATTATTTCATTCTTACTCATGTTATCGGCCTGACTCTTTAGGATTTCAAACCGGAATGATGTGCTGGCATTTTTGTTTAATTTAACCACCATTATCAGTGCTGAGTGATCTTTTCCCTGTTTACTGCGGGCTATGGGGAAATAGCACCATTCATCAAATTCTATTTCATTTTCGCGGGCAAATTTTTCTATAGCAGCAATAAGAGAGTACCCGGTATTAGTGGTTAATCTGCAGGACTTGGATAAACCAGTGAAGACGACTCCTTTTTCCCGGGCCTTCTCAAATACTTTTTCCACATATTTATTCTCATTAACATGGGAAGTTTGCAGGGATCCATCTTTAATAATTAAGTCCCCTTCATCAAGTTCCGATTCAATAATATGCTCTGCAATGGTCCATTCTGAAAACCGACGAGCCATTGAGGACATCCTCTCCATCAAAGCTTTATTACCCAACCTAAAATCTGGTTCAAAGGCTTTAACCCGTAGATCTTCCTGGGAGGGGAGATAATCTCGGTGATCATTATTTTCGAGTGCG
>JAJRAE010000077.1 GCA_028682985.1 Methanobacterium sp. | reverse complement strand
TGTTTCTGGGTTCACTTACTTATCTTCTGTATCAGGCTGTGGTGCTTAATATGGCCGACTATCATGGAACACTAAGATCTGCCTTTGATTTTAAACGAATATTCAGAAAATTCAGAGCTATAGGTTTTAAAAAATTGATATTCATCTATTTTTTAACCGTAATATTCGCAGCCATAGTGGAGATAACTCTTTCCGATGCCAAATCGATTCTTCCCAATGGCCTGGGAAATTTGGCCTCTTCATTGATAATAGCCCCTTTTATACTCATCAGCATTGCCAGAATATTGGGGCTGATCAACCAAACCCTGGATGATTAAAATATTTTTAACATATTTTTATAATGTTATTCTGTAAATGAAATATATACAAAAAATTCCAGAAGATCAGTAAAAAATAAATAGCTTCTAAATTTAACAATTTTATCTAAGGGAAAATTATAAGTATTAATCAAAGAAAAAATCTATTAAACAATTTTTGGATAGATAGGAATATATTATGACTGATACTGAACTGAAAACAGAAACAGAAGAGAAAATTTTAGATGCAGCATTAAAAATATTCGCAAGAAAAGGATATGACGCTGCCACTACCCGAGCAATTGCTGAAGAATCAGGATTTACTGAAATGACATTATTCCGTAAATTCGGAACAAAAAAGAACCTTTTTGAACAGGTAATGCTTAGAGGAAATCTACAGATTGAAAAGGATGCTTCCCAGCTGTTCCTGCCCCGAGATAATCTGACTAGTAGAGAATTCATTAAGACGTTTATTAAAAGATTGGATAACTTTGTTTTAAGAAATTTTGAATACTTCCATTTAACAATAGTAGAAGACAGCAGCACCATTAAACCTAATGTAAGAACTACCATTAACTATATAAGCAAATATTTTAAAGAACAATTCCCAGATAGAGATTTAGATTACACTGCCTTTGGATATTCCATGTCCACATTCATTTACTCTCTTAATATCGACCGCTATTATGGTCGTACATCAACCTTCAAAGATTTCGATGAAAGTCTAGATAAACTGGTAGATATATTTGAATGCATGCTAGAAAATTGAATAACGGATAAATTATGACTAACGAAACTGAAAAGAAAATATTAAACGCTGCGCTCAATGTGTTTGCCAAAAAAGGTAGGGATGCAGCAACTACCAAAGCCATAGCCGAAAAGGCAGGGCGTACCGAGATGACCTTGTTTAGAAAATTTGGTACGAAAAAGAATCTTTTTGACCTGGTCATGATCCAGAACATGGAAAAAATGCGTGCCGATATGGAGATCATAGTCAATGATCTGGATAAGAAGTTTGATAATCCAGAAATGTTCCTGGAAACTTATATAAGAAGAGCAGTTCAGTTCTATAAAAATAACATCGAAGCCATTACTTTAACAGTGAATGATGAGAACACATCGGTTGATCCCCTGATGGGAGATATAAATAACTATGTTGGTGAATTTATGGCTAGAAATATACCTGAGAGTTCTCAAATTGACCCACAAACCCTGGGTGTCTTTATTAATTCATACATCTACTCACTTACCCTGGAGCAATTCAATGGTCGAAACATCGAGTTCGATGAAAAGATAGATGGAATGATTAAAAACCTTAATCTATGTTTTTAAATGTACTATTTTTTTCAATTCTATTTTTGGGATAAATCTCCCCGGTAATCAAAAATATTTCCCATATTTTATGAAAATTCTCATTTTCAAGAATTATTTAGTAAAATATATATGTATGAAATTACTAACATAAGTTCGGTGGTATTATCAAAACTTCCGGTTGTGTTAATATGGATGGGAAAATTGAAAAAATCGATTTTAACCAGCCCCGAAATATGCATCTGAAGCGGGTTAAACAACAGTTTCTTATATCACTCTTAAAGAAACTGGACTACGATCTGAATACATGATATAGTAAAAGAAGATCTTTAAACATTCATTTTTAATAATAGAAGCTAAAACATTTTTAAAGAAGGTCACTCGCCGAATATCTTCCAAGCGGCATTAATAATGTCTTTATTCTCCTCTTCAGCTGCTGTTTTCAAATTCTTTATAATATTTGAGAATATCCGGTCAATCACTACCTGAGTAAGATCATCAACAATCTTCTCTTTACCATTAAGTTCGCCCAGCATCTTAATGGCTTTCCTAGTTTCTGCCAGCCTCACATCCTCGGCATAGATCCTTATATTGGATATAAGAGGCTCTACTTCTAGATGTTTTAAAGATTTTAATAGAAGTTCTAGTTCGTTTTCAACTATGGATTCCACATTGGAAACCTCTAACTGCCTCATTTTGACACTGTTATCTGCTATAACTCTTAAATCATCAATATTAAATAATTTAACCCCTAATTCTATCACTTTCTCATCGATATCACGTGGGTTAGCCAGGTCCACCATCACCAGATTTGAAAGATTTCCTGGCAAAACAGATTCCTTAACCTGTTGATAGGTTAATATGGTGTGTGGAGCTCCGGTTGCGCTGATTATTACATCTGCATCTTTCATTGCCTCATGTAATTTTTCGAAGTGAATGGCGTATCCTTCCAGTTCACCAGCTAGTTTAACCGCGCTTTGATATGTGCGGTTGGCTACCACTATGGCCTTCAGCTTCTTCTCAACCAGCGCCCGGGCCACCAGGGTGCCCATTTTTCCCGCTCCTATAATAAGAACTTTTTTACATTTAAGATCTCCCTGCACAGTTTCAGCTAGTTCCACAGCAGCAGATCCTATGGATATGGTCCCCTGATTTATCCTGGTGTTGTTCCTGGCGAGCTGTCCCACATGTATGGCTTTGGTAAAAACAGTTCTCAGCACAGGACCAATGGAGAATTCATTTATTGCTTTTTTACGAGCGTCTTTGATCTGGCCTAGTATCTGATCCTCTCCCAGGATCATTGATTCCAGTCCTGATGCCAGTCTTAACAGATGTCTGAGAGCTAATTCATTCTCTTCAATTATGAAATTCTGAGGCTGTTCTAATAAATCATCCTTAAATTCATCTAACACCAGGTAGATTTCTGATCTGTTGCAGGTTTTTATGTAGAGATATTCCTGAATGTCTTCTGCATCCTCTGAATTCTGGAAAATATATTCCAGTTCCCGGGTGGCCCTTTCAATCTGGGCAATGTCTGCAGTGTGATGGTCTACCCTGATATTTAAAATCATTAATTTTTACCTCGAATTAGACGATCCACGTATGATTTGGCATCCTCTATTTTCCCTTCCTTTAAGAGCGTTTCAACCTTTTCATCTTTTAATATTTTATATAAATATGTTTTCCTGTTTTTCTGGCCTTCTACTTTGTCCTTCAACTGATAACGGGTGTAGTTCTGCAATTCCAACTGGAGGACATCCTCCTTAGTTATTACTTTTTCTATTTTTTTTCTTAACTCCCGGGCCATTAGAGGGCTTTTTTTCTGGGTGAATATGCTGATCTGTACATCTCCTATAAAAAAAGATGATGGTACAATAACATTTCCTTTATCAGGCAGATCAGCCCGATTTAAGAGCTTATCTCCTGCTAAATCACTGGTTATCTGATTCAATTCAGGATCTCCAGAAGCAACAACCACCACATCTGACCAGGAAACCCATTTTTCAACTTCTTGTATAGGCTTTAGGGATGCTCCTTTATCTGAAAGTTCAGATGATATGTGATTTCCAAGTATTAAAACCTGAGCTTCAGCTTCCAAGAATCTACTTGCTCTCCTGCTTCCAACTTCTCCAGAACCTACAACCAGGACCTTTTTGCCCGTCATATCCAGGAAGAGAGGAGTCCATCCCATAGTTTTAGCTCCTAAGAATCAAAAGGTCCAGGTTTTAATTAAGTTATATTTCCAGTTTTTTCATGCGCAATACTTTGGCTGCAGTTTTAATATCGTTACCACACTCAGAGAGAACCTGATATGCTTCTTCTTCCGGTACATTAAAAGTCTCTGAGAGTGTTTTCGCACTGTCATGAACTGAAGAAGGTGACATTCCTACTAATTCTTCAGATAAATCCTTTTTAAGCTTCATATATTCATCTTCAGTCATATCAATCCTTCGCAAAACTATATCCCTCAGGGGGCATGGTTTGGAAGGTTTACAACACCAGACCAGAGATCCAAAGCAGGTTCCTTCGCCGTATCCTAATCTTGTTTTTTCTCCAAAGTTTTCTTTTATTTTAATATAATCCTGAGGGGTCAGTTTAGCATCTTCCAGTGCATATATGACTGGACATGGTTTTACTGGTGGACAACAAAATGTTAAAGCTCGTTTATCCCCTCCTCTGCATACATGTGATGGTGAGTCTTCCCACTCCATTCTATTCCTCCGTAAGCATTTTCTTTTTCTCAGTGGGTGTTAAATCATCTACAATGGCTTGAGGGTCTCCTATTTTAAGGATTTTACCTCCCCGCATTAGCCCGGCCCGGTCACACACGTCTAGTACAAAGTCCATGTCGTGAGAGATTATTAGGAAGGTCTGATTGAGTTCTTCTCGAGCCCTTCTAATTGAATCAGTGACCTGAACCCTGGTTATGGGGTCCATGGTACCGGTTGGTTCGTCTAATATTACGATGTTAGGTTCTTTTATCAGAACCTGGGCTAGAGCCACACGGTGACGCTCCCCACCACTTAATTCATCTGGATATTTGTTTAATAAATTGTTAGCATATTCTTCATCAAAACCAACAGCTTTTAGGACATAAACTGCTTTCATTTTCGCAAATTCTGCTGGTAATTCCAAGCTTATTGCTTCAGTCAGGTTTCCCAGCACATTTCGATGTGGGTATAAACTGTACTCCTGGTGTAGAATTCCTAAATATGGTTTAACTCTGCCTCTGCCGGTGAATCCTTTCTCTCTCATATCGATCCAATTATCTCCCAGTTTCACAGCTATCTGTCCATTGCTGGGGTCGGTTAAACCGTATAAAATACGGGATAATGTGGTTTTACCTGCGCCGCTCAGCCCAACTATTCCGAAAATTTCCCCCTCATCTACGGTGAGGTTTATGTCATCCACCGCTTTTACTACTCCTCTTTCAATGGAGTAGTAGTATTTTTTCACGCCTTCCATTTTTATGATGGGGCCTCCGGTTTTGATCACATCTCTTTTCTCGGGCAGTGGGACCTGGTCCAGGAATTTCTGTACCACTCCTTCTGGGTCACCTTTCTCTATGATTTGTCCTTTGTCTATCCATATAACGTTATCGCAGAGTTTTCTCATGACTTCGGGCCAGTGAGAGGTGATGACCATGGTGGTTCCTTTTTCTTTCACTCCTTCCAGGAGGGCTTGGTGGATGAGTTCAGCAGTTTTGGGGTCCAGAGTTCCGGTTGGTTCGTCTGCCAAAAATAGCATAGGTTCCTTGGCTATCTGTCGGGCGAGAACCACTCTCTGTTTCTCCCCACCGGAGAGATCCCTGGCGATGTGAGTTATTCTATGACTCATCTGAGCCATCTCTATAAGGTCGATGGCCATGTAGGTGGCTTCATCCGGTTCGTGACCGGATATGCCCTTCATCACGTTTTCAATTACAGTATCATCTTCATAGAGGGCGAAGGTACGCTGCAGCATTATGGATATTCTTCTTTTAATAGCAGCGAATAATAACCGGTCGCAGCTCCAGAAATCAACCCGTAAAGGTTCCAGTTCACATCCACAATCGCTGCACTTTGAACCGGCCCGGGAAGGACCATCCACGATCCTACAGTCCGGACATAAAGCTATATTAAAATAGATCTTACCATGGTCGGGCTTGTAATCCTTCATACCACGGAGCATATTAATTAATACAGATTTACCAGCACCGCTCCTACCAAGAATACCTAGAACAGAGCCTTCTTCAATTTTTATACTGATATTTTTAAGCACATCCACATCTTTAAACCGTTTAGAGACATTTTCTATTTCTATAAAAGACATGCAACCACTCTCGTATTTTTAATAAGTTTTTTATAAAATTTAAATATTTTTTTTCAGTTAGGATATTGATTTAATATATATTATATATTCAGTATAAATTCTAAAAACCATTCTGTATCTATATTTATGAATAGATTTATTTATCATTTCTATATCTTATATTATTTAATTTATCAAGAATGCCAAATTATATTGATGATAAATTAAATGGAACTTCACCATTAATCACTGCTCTAGCCAGGGATATTCCATCAGCACCTGCTTTTAACATTTTTTTAGCTGAATTAACATCCTTTATGGAGTTATTTCCAATTAAAAATATATCTGTTTGATCACTGATAGAGGATATGGTTTTATAATCAGCATGGGGATAACCGGGCTTCATAGCGTCAACATGCAGAAAATCAGCACCGGCATCTTCAATCAGATTTGAGGTGTTGATTATATCTGTACCAGGCACATTGGCCCTGATTTTAACTGAAACTTTGCAACTTGCATCATTAACCACAGTTCTGGTAAATCGATATAAATCATCTGGTTTATGGAGTAAAGACTGTCCGCAGTCTAATTCCATTATTTCGGGTTGTCTGCAGTGGGCGTTTATTTCCACCACATCTACACCATCAATTTCAGATACTTCAACAATGGATGATGGGGTGGTGGAGCGGAGGTTCACTGAAACCATCCCCTTCCAGGCAGTTCCTTGTATTATGTTTATCTGATCTTCAATAAAGGATAAAATTTGGTTATAGGGGATATCAAATTCAGGTCTGCCTCTTTCTTTTATGCTTTTACCTGCAAGCACAGTTTTAAGGTCAACATTAAATCCGCCGACGGTCACCATATCAAAACCCTGCGGGGCCAATTTACTGCAGAATAATCCATCGGTGATACCAGCCATAGGGGCTAGAACTTTCAAATACCATCAACTCTTATTACTTATATTAATAAAATTATTAATACTAATTTTTTAAGTAGCTCTAAAAATTGATAGATCCACTAAAAAATTATTCTTTGTTCTTCATTACATGAACCAGATCATAAGTGAAACCGCCTCTAATCTCCTCAAGGGCAAGATCAGCTAAATTAGCGGCTTTCTCAGCTGTTGGAGCTTTGCCTACACCAGCTTTAAGGGCGATGTTAATCTCATCTTCAATTTCTTCTATGATCTTTAAAAGACCCTGCGGTTCCAGACCATTACAGG
The DNA here is from genome assembly GCA_028682985.1 of Methanobacterium sp. Taxonomy (GTDB): domain Archaea; phylum Methanobacteriota; class Methanobacteria; order Methanobacteriales; family Methanobacteriaceae; genus Methanobacterium_A. Next base: position 1,577 of record JAJRAE010000077.1, on the reverse strand, counting down.
GAGACATGAAGTTGTCGCCACCAATGAAAAATAAAAGAGAACCTTTTTCAATCAATTTTTTCATTAGAAAATGCTGAACCCTATTAACAATAAATGAAGTATCATAAGCAGGGATAATATCAGTTAAAGAATCAGTTATACCATTTATATCAATATGAGCTATTTGAACAAAGCTTTCATCATACTTAACCAGACTGTCAATGGCCAGAACCTCCTTACGCTCCTCAGATTGGGCGCCTCCGAAGTTCTGCAGGATGTTGGTCGCTTTTCTCTGTGCTTCATACGGTGTTTCAGAAGCGCCCACACCCATACTGATGGTGATCGGGTATCGATTACCTATGGATTTCTGTATGCGGAGATGGTCCTCCATATCCACTCCATTGGTAACTGCCAGCATGTTGTCAAAGCGGGTGAAAAATACCAGCCCTCCTTTAGCTGCGAACTGCCTTTGCAGGTCGGCATATAGTTCTGATTGCAATATCTGAAGATCAGCTTCGGCCCGGGGGGTGGGAGTTACCGTCCAGGGACCATAGTTATCGATCTGTACTAACGTCATTTGAATCATTTAATTTTCACCCAAAATATTTTTGGCTAACATCATTTTATCCTCGATGTTGTTCATATTGGTGTTTGTTACAACAACCTCTGATATTAGTTTTTCTATTTTATTTTGTTGATGATAATCCTTAAGGTCTATATAAAACTTGTCTAAAAAATCCTGATAAAGATCAGCCACACCCCAGGACGATACTTCATGGCCCAGAGCATCCATAAACTTACCGGCAGGCCCGCTAACCGGCTGATATCCAATAATAGGGGATACAGCCACTACATGAGAATTCCTAAGTGCTTTACGGACTTTAATTGTAGATATTATTGGCCCCACAGAAGTTATGGGATTGGATGGTCCAATAATTACCATGTCTGAATCTTCAATGGATTCAATAAGTCCCGGTGCAGGATCAACCTTATTATATTTGATATCCAGGACTTCTGGTTCCGTCCTATGCTCTATAAGAAACTCGTGAAATTCCAGGCTTCCCTCAGGTGTGATAATTTCAATTTGGGGGTTCTGGTTGCTCATGGGAATAATTTTAGATTTAATACCTAGTTTTTTTCTCTGGATATCCACGGCCTCTGAAAGGGGATATCTCTCCATTAAAAGAGTTTTCTGGATCTTAACAGCCCGATCTTTATCACCTATCTTCAGAAGTTCCTCACATCCGATATCCTTTAAAGTTTTATTGGTAATAAAAGTATCACCTTTAATTCCGTACCAGGTATCCTCATTAATAATCCCTGCCAGGGTGTACATCACCGAATCAATATCTGCAGCCACGTAAACACCGGAAAAATAATTATTCTCCAGAGTATTTACTACCACATTTATATCTGACGGCTTAATCAGTCTTATGATTCCCTGCAGTAGTTTGGGAGTGCCGGTACCACCGGATAGAATGGTTATCATGCTATAAATCTTTCAGGTTTTTATGATTAAAATAAAGGTTAATTGAATTATTTAATTGTTTATGAACATTGTTGTTTATTAAAGATAATTTTTTACTTATGAATTAAGG
>JAJRAE010000121.1 GCA_028682985.1 Methanobacterium sp. | reverse complement strand
GGGTATAGATATCAATTGTGCATTGATTTTTTGAGCTATGTCTCTTGCAACGACCAGAGAATTCCCTGTCCCTGAAAAATAATAAATTTCAGCCTTACTCATCTTAATCCTCGTTTAAAATTCGATTATGAACAATTTATATCAAAATTAATTAAATATCGCAATAATTTTCTTGAATTTAAAATTATTTTCATCTTAATGTTAAAATATAATAAAATTTATCAATCCGATTTTTTATAAAAAAATGTATATTATAGCTTAAAAACTTATTTTAAATCTCATTACAGCTCCCATCCTCAATTCGGACAAAGGTGTCCACAAAACGCATTCTGGAATATAATTGAACTATTTATTATATAATACAAAATTGTTTTATGTTTTAATTTAAGATTCTATTAAAGATGTGAATAATATGATGTCAGTAGCAATTGTTAAAAGGCGTTTAAAAGAGGGAAAAACATACGATGATTTCCGTAAAGCTTGGTATCACACTAAGGGCTTTGGTACTAAGAATAAAATGTATAGCTTGATAAATGCATTTGATGAACGGGAAATTATTGTTATTGGATTCACTGAAATATCCGAAGATCAAGAGGAGATCTTGAAGGGTTTAAGAATAGATGTGAAAGAAAGGCTGGATAATCCCTTGGATGATGTAATTGAACCTGAAATAGACCGGGACTTCGGGATTTTAATATCAGAGGATGATTTCTCAGCAGAGGGCCCCATAGAATATAAAAACCCTACAGTTGACGGAATAGAATGTGATGTTGAAGAAGTAGTGAATGGTTTGAGAGAATTCAAACAGTCTTTAAAACAAGCATCAGCAGAAAGGGACGCTGCCAGAAAAACAAATTAACCTTTCGCCCAGATATATCACAAAAAATTTAGATTTTAAATCTTTATCAGTTGATAAATGAATTTATATTTCTAATTATAAATTATTTTTATCAAAAACAAATTTATATTAAATTAGATTAAAGAGGTACTAATATGGCTTCTAAAAAATCGGTTAAAACAAGTTTTACTGTTGAATCAAATATCGATCATGAAGGTATTTCAGATTTAAATAATGAAAGATCCTTAATATTGATTATAAGCGACCTCCACTTAGGTGCAGACGACACTTATACAGAAACTAAGCAGAACCGTGATGCATTGGTCAATTTTTTAAAACAGGTTCGATACTCACCTGATGTTAAAGAACTGGTTATAGCTGGTGATTTGATTGATGAATGGTTTGTTCCAATGCATGTTGATACATTCAACAGGAAAACGCAACGTGATTTCGTAAAAGTCGTGGCTGAAAATAATAAATCTATATTTGATGCATTTAATGACCTAATAAAAGATGGAAACATTGAAGTGACCTATGTACCTGGAAATCATGACATCCTAATAAATTCAGGTGATATTCAAAGTATACTGCCCGGAATATCTGAAGCACGTGATGTCAAAGGATTGGGAGCTTATGTACCTCCAGATTTACCCGAGTTAATCATCGAACACGGGCACCGCTATAATTTCTTCTGCGCCCCCGATTTCTCCAATCGAACCATAACTCAGACCGAATCCATACTACCACCAGGATATTTCTTTACCCGGATGGCCACCAGCTCAGTAATAGAAGGCCGCCGTGAAAATAATGTTAAACTACCTGTAGTCCACAAAAATGAACTGGGTGCAGAGCAATTGGGCTATTTTCTTTACTGGAACGTGTGGAATGAGCTGATCACTGAATTTCCAGTGAAAGAAGGAATTGAAAAAAAGGTTATTAAAACAGGCCTAGATGGATTAACCGATTTTTATTCCATAAATGATTTTTTACCCCAACAGGACCCTGAAACTGGATATATTGATGTTAAACTGCATAATGGAATAATTGAAAACTGGGATGAACGGCAGGATAATAATCTTGTTCCAATAAAAATCCCCCTGGAAGAAGCAATACTTAAAGCAGCCATGGCCAGTCATCTGGATGATCAATCCCGAATTCAATTTTTTGAAAACCCTGATTCTGATAAGAAAATCGTGATATTCGGGCATACCCATGAGGCAAGAGTTATAACCACTAAAAATAAAGAAGGGCAAAAACAGGTCTACGTTAACTCCGGTACCTGGATAGATAAAAATAAATGTACAAAAACCTTTGTAGTGGTCTCACCACCAATTAATGAAGATACTGACACAGCCTTTGTAACCCTTTGTCAATATGGAGCAAAAGGAGATATCAAGAAGTTAAAATCAGAGGCAGTACAAATATCGAAGTAAAACAATTTAAGCAATTTATTTTATTTGGTTATAATATCGCGTTTTCACCAAATAGATATATAAAAAAGCTTAAATCCTTATTTAAAGCCTTATACCAGGGCCCACCTTACACTGCAATAAGATGTCGCATATGTATTCTGAAATAGGATAATTTAATAAAAATCTGTTTTTGTAACTATTTCATTCATAATAATGGTGATAGCTTATTTGCATATCATTTGAAAAAATGAGGACGATTTGAACTGTCAAAGAATAAGCCTGACTTTTCCTTATTTTTATATATTATTATCAAATTAATTAGATTAATTTTAGGTTTTTTTAGAAAATTATATTAGATTAATTTTAAACAATTATTCACAATAAATTTTTGATGATCATAATCGAGGATTATATGTCTAATCAAATTTTCAACTCTTTGAAAAAGTCATATCTTCATTACTTAGCTTTTCTACCTATTCCTTTCTTTCTTATCTTAATCTTCATATTGGTAATGTTTCGCTTTGGGGTTGTTTGGAATCCTGTTTTTCTATTTTCAGCCTTGAATATAATATTTTTATCAATTATCATGTTTTTTGTATCGATATTGGCTGTTAGAAGTTATTTGGCCGATCATTCTTTAGTAATATTGCTTCTAGGATCGGGAACGCTGGCATTAGGACTTGGAGCATTACTGGCAGGGTTAACAATTGTAGAAAATACAGTAAATACAACAGTAACAATTTATAATACAATGGCCTTAATAAGCAGTATTTTCATTATATTTAGTGCTGTTTCGAGTATAAAATTTCATTCGAAAAGACTAAAATCTATTTGGCCTTTATTTATTTCCTATTTATCAGTTTTTTTATTGATCACTGTTTTAGCGTTTTTAGTTCAAAACCATATTTGGCCGGTTTATTTTGTTCAAGGTATAG
>JAJRAE010000040.1 GCA_028682985.1 Methanobacterium sp. | reverse complement strand
GCACAGATTATTACATCACAATCCTTAATTATTTTTAAAGACTTTCCCCACTGATGTTTTTCGCCTGGTTCTTTAGGAGATTCCCTGGTATCTATCAAATTTGCTTTCTCGCCATCAAATTCGTATATAATAAATTTTTGGGCTTTACCAAAATGTTCTGCATATCTGCCTTCGTCTGTAGCTGCAACTGCAATCTTCATTATTATCATCTTTACGCTTTTAAATCAATCTAACTCCCTGAAAACTTCTTTTAATTTATTTAACACCCAGAAAGATTGGTCTTTCACCAGAAAGAATATTCCATTCCTTTTCTGTGAACTCAGAATAGATGAATGTGTTAAATCCTATCTCATTCATGGAGTTATTCATTTCATCCACTCCAAATACACCCAGCTTATGTTGATCGATATCAAAATTCAACTTTCCATCTTCTTTTATCAGGAAAACGAAATCTGCATTGAATATACCGTCTTCCAGGCGGGATTGGCAGATTCTCGCAAGTTTAAGGTTATTATCAACCACAGTATCTACACTAACCAGGCCTTCAATCCAGTTCTCCTTATTAATACCATAATCAAAGATCAAAACTCCACCTGGCTTTAAATGGTTGTGGAAATTCTTCAAAGTCTTTTCTAACTCTTTGAGGGAGGTGTTGTAGTTCATGGCGCTGAACATGCAGATAACCACATCAAATTCCTGATCTAAATCTAGAGTTTTCATATCACCAGTGGAAAATTTTTGATCAGGCAGTTTTTCCCTGGCAATTTTAAGCATCTCCGGATTTATATCAACACCCTGCACTTCAAAGTTGTCTTTAAGTATCTCCGCATGCCTGCCAGTTCCACAGGCCACATCCAGCAAACCAATACCCGCACTGGTTTTATGCTTTCGAACTGCCCATTTTATAAAGTCGCATTCCTTTTGTTGACTTATTTTCTCATAAATACGGTCATAGTATTGGGCGTATTTTTTATAAAGCTGTTCTTCGGTCATGTAATCTCTTTAAGGATAGATATTAATCATTTATTTTCTTTATCAGGGTGGCCACGTTGTATCCAAATCGGCGTATGGTTTCCATACCTTCCTCATCATCTTTAGCCTCTCCAGGGGCCCATCCAAATACCATGTTCCAGTAGGTAGAGCCTGGAACGATCATGTCATTTATGAAGAAGAACATCAACATCTCCTGAAGAGTGGCGGTCTGCCCTCCTCTCCGAGCAACTGCTATGGGCCCTCCAACTTTCCATGATAAGAAGTTACCATTGGTTCGGGATACCATTCCTATTCTCTGTAGCGCGGACATCACATCTCCCCTGGCTGTTCCGAAGTAGACAGGTGAACCGACTATAAATCCTTCAGAATCCTTTATTTTAGTAATCATCTGGTTTAAATCATCTTTTAAACCACACTCGCCGAGATCTCCACACCGTCCACAGGCTATGCATGATTCAATCTTTTTTCCAACCAGCGGTATTATTTCCACATCCAATCCCTGGTCCTCAATAACGCCTGCGCATTCTTCCAGGACCTGGTAGGTGTTTCCGCTGGGTCGGGGGCTTCCACATAATAAGACTACTTTTTTCAAATAAAATACCTCCTAAAGAGTATTTCTTACATTTTATTATCTTAAATATTTCCAAAAAAAATATGCAATCTCAGGTCAATATAATAATGAGGTGTTAGTAAATGTCTGAACTATATGAAAAAATGGTAAATGAGGCTTTAATGGCTCAAAAAGCAGATGTATCTACTGTTAAAAAATATAGGGGTCAGGAATTCAAAATAGCACATACTAAATCCTACGTTGATGTGGCAAATAAGATGGAAGCTGTTGATGGGCAGAGTGAAGTAGTTTTGGATCTTCATAAAAACTCCATAAACATACATTTTGAGACATTGAAGGGGCTCACTGATACAGTAAGGCCGGAAGATGATCCATTTGTAGAACATTATCAAACTCCAGCCATCCTGGAAATACTATATGAAGAAGATAAAGAGTTCAAAAAGAGTATGGATAAATTTATAGAGGCCATAGGCCGATCTGAATCATTAATAGGCCGTGAAGTTGTAAGGAGATACGGCGGTTTCTATGGACCGACCTGTGTGGTTGATTTTGCATTAATACCAGGAAGCACCAGCAACGTGGTAAATCGGATACTTAAAAATGTTGATATCCCGGTTGATCATAAACAGACCATTTTATCCTCTAAATCATGGGGTATGAATACTTCCTATGGTGTTGGTGAAGTTTTTGCCAATAAAATAGAAGAGGGCGACACTCTCACCGAGGCTCTTAAAAAAGAAATAGACATGATTAAATCCATATATAAAACTCCTGTAGATGCACAGGCTAAATTAATGGATTCTTTGGGTCATGAATCCTTTGATGTACGTAAATACATGTCAAAATACAAAGAGAGAATAGCAAGCACTGTAATAGAAGCGGTGGAAGATGGAGTGCATTATGGAAATATAGTCACCCTGCCAGCTTACTGTGTAGGGGATATATCACACCACATATCCCAGTCTACCTATAACATGTGTAAAGACGATGTTATAATGGCCATAATAGAAGCAACAACAGATGTGATGGATTCAACATTAAAAAACGCTTCAAAGAGTATTAAAGACGAATATAAACTATTATCATTAGCAACCGGATCATCTGCATGTGCAGTGGAATACATACTTGAACTTGACGGTTTTAACGCCCCTACAGTTATTGATCTTCTCACCAGAAGGTTCCACAACTTCGTGCAGCAGTATCCAACCAGAGGAGCAGCAGCAGAACTCCATAACTGTGACTTCATGGATATGATATACCGGGGATGGCAACACCTTGATGAGGAACGAAAAAATGAAAATGGGTCTGGAGGCCCATTAGAGCCTAATATTTCAGGATTCAAAGTGGATCTAAGCCCCATACATGAAAATGAGGTTATTATGAACCCTCAGCGTTACACTTATCCGGCCTGTGCAATAACCGTCAGATTCTCATCTTTAATGAGATTAGCTGATTACCCCTGCCTGTTAACCAGTGAACCAGTAACTGCCACCATGATGACCAATATAATAGCCATGCATAAGGAAATACCAGCATCACCCGCCCGTGTTTGTAAAAATTGTGCTTCAGCATCAGTGGTTGATTTCAGACATGGCTACTGCCAGTGGAAAGAGGCAGTATAGAAAATTTATTGAATATCCATATATTTTCGAGAATGGGAGTGATAAATATGAAGTGTTACATGTGTGCCTTGGAAGGTAAGGATTCAGAGGCAGTATCCATATGTATTGCATGTGGTATGGGTCTGTGCATGGACCATGTGATCCGTGATGAAGTGGAGATATGGGAAGGTGGATATCCTCTTCCCAGTAAGAAACATGAAAAAACACTGCCAAAAATGCTATGCAAATGGTGTTATGATGCTTATAGAAGTGGGTAAATGGGTGATTGAAAATGATTTCACTAAAAAAAAGATTTTTAGCGGAACTTATCGGAACATTTTTCCTGGTTTTTATAGGGGCTGGTGCAGCTGTCATAACTTTAATGATAAGCAATGGGGCTGTCCTTCCTAACTTATTTAATATAGGGATTGGTGCACTGGGAGGTTTGGGAGACTGGCTGGCCATTGGATTGGCTTTTGGTCTTACTGTGACTGTATTAATTTATGCAATTGGACATATTTCTGGTTGTCATATAAACCCGGCAGTCACCATTGCTCTCTGGTCTACCAAAAAATTCCCAGGTAACGAGGTGATCCCATATATTGTGGCCCAACTCATAGGCGCTACACTGGGAAGCTTCCTCTTCGCTGCAGTGGTGGGAATGAATGCCGTTACAGTTGGTGGATTAGGTGCTACCGCACCATTTGAAGGTATTAGCTATTTCCAAGCCATATTAGTGGAGTTGATAGGAACCTTCATGTTGATGTTCGTCATCATGGGATCAGGTATTGATAGACGAGCATTCCCTGGATTTGCGGGTCTTTCAATCGGATTCACAGTAGCAGCAGTGATAACCACCATTGGAAATATCTCTGGGGCTTCCATAAATCCGGCCAGAACCTTCGGACCTTATATGGGAGATCTGGTATTAGGGGGAACTAATCTCTGGAATTATTTCCCCATATACGTCATAGGACCTATAGTAGGGGCTGTTTTAGCAGCGGTCATATATGACTATATTTCATCAGAAGAAAAACTGCCTGAAGGAAGAGTAATCAGAGAAAAGTGACATTTTATTTAATTTTCAAACCTTTTTTTATTTTTATATTTAAAATAAACAATCTGTCAGATCACGGTCAATTATAAGATTATAGAAGCCAAATAATAAAATATTTATTAAATAAAATTGAAATTCCCGGTCTTCAGTAAGAATCTTCGGAATAAAAATAAAAATAAATATTTTATGAAAATGTTAAAACGAAATTTAGGGCTTTTAGAAGTTACTTTTTCTGGTCTTGGCATAATACTTGGCGCGGGGATATATGCACTCATCGGTCAGGCCGCATCTACATCAGGGAATGCTTTATGGCTCTCTTTTTTGGTTGCATCCCTTGTTGCATCTTTTACTGCTTTAAGTTATGCTGAACTTTCATCCATGTATCCTAGGTCCAGTGCAGAATATGAATATGTTAAAAATGCTCTGGGTGAAAAAATTGCTTTCACCATTGGCTGGCTCATAATATTTAGTGGTATTTTAAGCGCATCAGCAGTTTCAGTGGGGTTTGCAAATTATTTAGGCACATTATTTAATCTCCCTCACATCTACGCATCCATTGCCTTAATTATCATTTTATCCCTGGTACTTTTCATAGGTATTAAAGAATCTGCCTGGGTGGCTATTGTTTTCACTGCGTTAGAAGCATTTGGTATTTTAATCATAGTCTATGTGGGTCTTCCTTTTATTGGTAGTGTTAATTATATGGAGTTAACTCCGTTGGGTTGGGGGGGCATTTTTGCTTCAGCTGCACTTATTTTCTTTGCATATCTCGGTTTTGAGGATATTGTGAAACTCTCTGATGAGACAAAGGAACCATCTAAGATTATCCCACAGGGACTGGTACTGGCTATGGTTATCAGCACGGTATTATATGTTTTGGCAGCAATCAGCTCAGTTAGTGTGCTGGGATGGGAGGTTTTATCCAGTTCCGCAGCACCTTTCTCAGACATCGCATCCATTGGTTTGGGAGCTAACGGAGCACTTGTACTATCCTTTATAGCTCTCTTTGCAACCAGCAACACAGTTCTTTTATCTCTTTTAGCTTCTTCAAGAATTGTATATGGAATGGCGAGTTCTAATTCTTTACCAGTTATCCTGGGTAGAGTGCATTCCACTACACAAACTCCTTGGGTTTCTATATTAGTGGTGGGCCTAGTTTCAATTGGATTTCTCCTGGTTGGTGGGTTAAATTTCCTGGCAAATGTGACTGTTTACACACTTTTTGTAAGTTTCATATTCATCAATGCATCGGTAATAATCCTAAGATTCACAGCCCCGGACACGGTTAGGCCATTCAAGTTACCTTTAAATTGGGGGCGTTTACCTTTACTGCCTCTTCTAGGATTGATTACTTGTTCTGTTCTTTTATTGGGGCTTGATTACTCTGCAATTTTACTGGGAATTATTATTACTGTTTTAGGCCTTTTTGTATCATTTTTATTGAAG
>JAJRAE010000153.1 GCA_028682985.1 Methanobacterium sp. | reverse complement strand
AGGTTATTTTTATACTGCTGGTTGATGTGTTTTTCATATTGGCGGTTGTGTTATTATCAGGTGTTTGGTTTATGACAACTATGTCTGGAGTGGCGGTTAGTATATTAGAATAATATAAGGCGGCCAAGCCAGAAAGAGCCAGGGATAGGATTAATATCATCCCAATTAAAATGGGAACGGTCCAGCTTTTTGGTTTTTTCCTTTCTCTGGTCGGTATGGTAGCTAAAATATTTTTACCCCCTGTTTTAATTTTAGCGAATGCAACTTAATTTTCCGGTTTTCACAAAATCACTTTATTCTTAAACAGCTTAATTCAACGTGTTGCATTTAATATTATGTTCATATTGATTTAAATAATGTTCTGAGGAAGTATAAATTTGGCTTTAAAAACTTAAAAATTAAACAAACCTGCAATACTACTGTAATATAATATTAAAAAGCCCATGAACCTTTAAATTAACTAAAAATTTGGAAAAATACCCATTATTATTCTTAAATCTGGAGGAATTCAGATTAATTTAAGTATAATAAATAATTAATAATCATTACTGAGTGATTAACTGGTGAATAGAATTGAAGTCAAAGATTTTAATTGTAGAAGATGAAGCAATTGAAGCTATGGGTTTTGAAAGATGGTTAAAATCATTTGGCTATGAAGTGGTGGGAATAGCAGGAAATGCAGAGGAAGCTATCCAGAAAACCACCCTACAAAAACCAGATCTTATTTTGATGGATATCATATTAAAAGGCGAAATAGATGGAATCGAAATAGCCGATAAAATCAAAGAATCCAATATACCGGTAATCTACCTAACAGCCCATCCTGAGGAAAGCACAGTAAACCGGGCTAAACTCACTTCGCCCTACGGCTACCTTACCAAGCCAGTTAATAAAACAGAACTCAAAAACACTATTGAACTGGCGCTTTATAAAAATAAAGTGGAAAACCAGCTAAAAGAGAGTGAAGAAAGGTATCGGAGCATTATTGAAAATGTTCAGGACGCCTACTTCCGGGCGGATAAAGAAGGTAAATTTATAATGATAAGCCCTTCCGCAGTGAAAATGTTTAAATTTGATTCAGAAAAGGATATCGAGGGCATCCCTGCTATTTCATTATACAAAAACCCGGAGGAAAGAACTAGACTACTAAACACCTTACAGGAAAAGGGTAAGGTCAATGATTTCCAGAGCCAGGCACTTAGAAAGGACGGCACCACATTCTGGGTCTCCATGAATGTCCAGTTTACCCTAGATGAAAACGGTGAAATCCTTGGTACAGAAGGATTTATCCGCGACATATCTGAAACAAAAGCTTCTGAAGAACGTATAAGAAAATTATACAGATTATATACCACTTTAAGCCAGATCAATCAATCGGTTGTGAGAATTCAAAATAGAGACGAGCTATTTAAAAGCGTGTGCAAAATTTGTATAAAATATGGAAAATTTAAAATGGCCTGGATAGGATTAATAGACGAATCCAATGGAATTATAAAGCCGATGGCATCTGAAGGTGATATAGGTGGTTATCTGGACATCATATCCATCAATACAAAAGAAAAACCTCAAAAGTGCAAAAACACTCTTACGGCAGTCAACACTGGAAAAGTGATAATAATCGAGGATATTGAAAATAATCTAGATCGTGAATGGAGTGATGAAGCCGTTAAAAGAGATTATCATTCTTTAGCCTCCATACCACTGAAGCTTAAGGGCCAGGTTATTGGAATTTTGAACATATATTCATCAGAGATTAACTTCTTTGAAGAAGACGAAATAAATCTGGCAGAAGAGATAGGTACTGATATTTCCTATGCACTGGACTTTATTAATTCAAGGGAAGAACTTGAATCAATAACAAATGCCTTATCTAAAAGTGAAAAGAACTACCGGGAACTGGTAGAATATTCAATGGTAGGTGTTTATAGAACAGATAAACAAGGAAAAATTTTATTTGCAAACTCAGCTATGGCCAGAATATTTGATTTTAAATCAGTTGATGAACTATTGAAAATCAATATAAAAAATTTATATGCTGATACTTCAGATAGGGACGAAATGCTAATTAAACTCAAAAAAGAAGGAGCATTAAAGCAGTATGAAGTTAATATGCATACTAGGTCTGGAAAAAATTTATCAATAATTCTAAGCGCTAATATGAAGGATGATATCCTATCAGGAATGATAATGGATATTACGGAAAGGAAAAATACTGAAAAAGTTTTAAAAGAAAATGAAGAAAGATTTCACGCTCTAATAGATAAATCAACAGATCTAATAAGGATACTGGATAAGGATGGAAAGATCATATTTGATTCACCTTCATCACAAAGAATACTGGGTTATCCTGAAGGTTTTTTCATTGGGAGAGATCCCCTGGACTTCATACATCCGGATGATCGGGCTCGTGTAGAACGTGATTTAAAGGACGTATTTGAATACCGCAACCCGGGCATACCATCGGGATTCAGAATAAAAAAGGCAGATGGATCATACCTCCCTGTAGAGTCCATAGCTCAGAATTTAACAGATGTCCCTGGAGTAGGGGGGATAGTGGCCACCACACGACCCATAGTTGAGCGTAAAATAGTGGAAGAGGCCTTGCGCAAATCAAAACGATTACTATACGACATAATTGATTTTTTACCCGACGCCACATTTGCTATTGACCATGAAGGAAAGATAATCGCCTGGAATCAGACTGTAGAGAAGATGACCGGAACCAGAACTGAAGATATGATTGGTAAAGGAAACTATGAATACGCTGTGCCCTGGTATGGGGAACGACGCCCCATACTGATCGATCTCATCGGCAAAAAGAACCCTAAATTCAGAGAAAATTATGATTTCATCCGGGAAGAAGGACAAACCCTGAAGGCAGAAGTCTTCGTACCAACAGTATATGGAGGACAGGGAGCTTATCTATGGGTCACCGCATCACCACTACTGGACAGTAAGGGGGAACAATATGGGGCCATTGAGTCAGTGAGAGATATCACCGAAAGAAAAAAGGCAGAATTTGCCTTACAAAGAAGTGAGGAACGGTTCAGGGCAGTTGCTGAATCAGCGGTTGACCTCATCATCACCACTGATGAGGATGGGACTATTCTATTCTGCAACAACAGTTTAAAGACCATTTTCGGCTACTCCCAGAATGAAATAATAGGTGAAAATCTCACAGTTTTAATGCCGGAAAGATTTAAAAAAGATTATATTGATGATTTGGAAAGATTTAAATCATCAGGTGAGCATATTCGTGTGGGTAAAACTTTGAAAACCATTGGACTTAGAAAGGACGGCACTGAATTTCCCTTTGAGATGTCCCTGGCATCCTGGAAATCAGGTGAAAGGAACTTCTTTACATCCATAATTAGGGATATAACAGAAAGGGAAAGGGCGGATGCTCAAATTGTTAATTCACTTAAAGAAAAGGAGATCCTGTTGAAGGAGATCCACCATCGGGTTAAAAATAACCTGCAGATAATCTCCAGCCTGCTGGATCTACAGGAAACCTATGTAAAAGAGGATGAAACTGCGGTGAATGTTTTAAGGGAAAGTCAGAATCGAGTGTTGTCCATGGCCATGATCCATGAAATGCTGTACCAGTCCCGCGATTTAAGCCATATTAACTTTGCCGATTATTTACGAAGTCTGGTGTCCAGTCTCTTTCACACCTACGGGGTGGAAAGCAGGGTAAACATGGCTATTGATGTTGATAAATGTTACCTGAACGTGGAAACTTCAGTACCGCTTGGACTGATCATAAGCGAACTCCTCTCCAACAGTCTAAAATATGCATTTCCAGATGATAGAAATGGAGAACTGGAAATATCAATTCGACATGAAGGATCTGATTTTGAATTGGTGATTAGTGATGATGGGGTAGGTTTTCCAGATGATGTAGATTTTAGAAATGTTGATTCCAGTCTAGGCTTGCAACTGGTTAATTCTCTTGTTCATCAATTGGATGGTTCAATTGAACTGGACCGCAGTAAAGGTACCAGTTTCATCATAAAATTCAAAGAAGTGAATTATCTGGAAAGATTTAGTTCAAATGGTTAATTTATTTAATTTAAAAAAAATTTATT
>JAJRAE010000113.1 GCA_028682985.1 Methanobacterium sp. | reverse complement strand
ATTTTCTGATAATAATAGATGTGCAAAAATTTAACAAATAACAGTATATATACCAATTAAAAAGATTCAAAATATCTATAAGATTCATAATATCCATAATATTCTTAGAACTAAACATCTTTAATTAAAATGACCAATTCAAAAAATTTTTTGTAAACCAGAAAATTTCTTAAAAAAAACTTCAAATGAATGATTTTTATGTCTAAACAATTAGAAAAAATGGGATACACCAAAAAGACCTGTATAACATGTGGTAATGATTTTTGGACTGTAGGAGATAAGTTGACATGTGGAGACGCTCCCTGCGATGAATATGAATTTATTGGGAATCCTGCCACCCGAAAAAATTTCAACCTGCACTCCATCAGTAAAACTTTCCTGGATTTCTTCGGGAAAAATGATCATACTCCTATTGATAGATACCCTGTTCTTGCCAAACGCTGGCGAGATGACGTATTCCTGGTGGGAGCTTCCATCTACAACTTCCAACCATGGGTAACATCCGGAATGGTGGAACCTCCAGCCAATCCACTGGTAGTTGCACAGCCATCTATAAGACTTAACGATGTAGACAATGTAGGTCGAACCGGCAGACATATGACCTGCTTCACCATGGGCGGACACCACGCCTTCAACACCAAAGACCATTGTGTGTACTGGGAAGATGAAACAGTTCAATACTGCCACGATTTCATCGCCCATACCGGTATCAATCCAGAAGAAATCACTTTCATAGAATCATGGTGGGAAGGTGGTGGAAACGCCGGTCCCTGTTATGAGATATGTGTCCGGGGAGTGGAGCTGGCGACACTGGTCTTCATAAAATACCGCACCACACCTCAAGGATTAAAAAACATACCACTTCAAATAGTGGACACTGGCTATGGGCTGGAAAGATTTGCCTGGATATCCCAGGGAACAGCCACCGCATATGAGGCCTCCTTTGGGCCGGTGATAAACCAGCTTAAAGATATGGGTGATGTGAAGGTGGATAACCAGATACTGGCTGAAAATGCACGGATAGCCGGGATGATGGACATCGAAGATATCGCTGATCTTAAAACCCTCAGAAAAAGAGTGGCAGAAAAATTAAATATTACGGTAGAAGAACTGGTGAAAGTGGCAGGGCCAATGGAATCAGTGTATATAATAGCAGATCACACCCGTTGCCTGGCCTTTATGCTGGCAGATGGAGTGGTGCCATCCAACGTTAAAGATGGTTATTTGGCTCGTTTAATTTTAAGAAGAACAGTCAGATTCATGAAGGAACTGGACTTAGAGGAGTCTCTAAAAGATATTATGAAAATACAACTGGACTTCCTTAAAGAAAGTTACCCGGAAATCAAGCAGCATGAAGAGCATATAAACAACATAATAGATCTGGAAGAGAGAAGATACTACAAAACCGTAAATAAAGGGAAAAAATTGGTGAAAAAAACCATAAAATACCTTAAAAAGGATAATAGAAATAAAATACCCCTAGAATCATTAATTGCACTGTATGATTCCCATGGCATACCTCCAGAATCCATAGATGAAATTGCCAAACAGAATAACTTCGATGCCAATATACCAGATAACTTCTATACACTGGTCGCAGCAGAACACTGCGAGGAAATACCGGGAAAAAATAATGAAATAGAGCTTGAATACCCTCAAACAGAACTATTATTCTATGATAATCCCTCTCAAATAGAGTTTGATGCCCATGTCATTGGCATATATGAAAATAACGTTATTTTAGACCATACATTCTTCTATCCCGAAGGCGGTGGCCAACCATCAGATATAGGATACCTGAACATACACGGAGAGAAAATAAAGGTATACCACACTGAAAAAATAGATAACGTCGTGCTACACCGGGTTAAAGAAGAAGACATCCAGAAAGTTCACCCCTATAAAGGACAGAACATAAAAGGCCATGTGGACCCATCGCGGAGAAGAACATTAACCCAGAATCACACCGCCACCCATCTAATTATTGCAGCAGCAAGATCAGTGCTGGGAGACCATATCTGGCAGGCAGGGGCTCAAAAAGGTGTGAATAAATCAAGAATTGATATATCACACTATAAAAGGATAACACCCTCCCAGCTGGAGGAAATAGAACTCCTGGCCAATAAACTGGTAATGGACAACATCAATGTCAACACTTTCTGGCTGGACCGGACCTTGGCCGAGAAAAAATACGGATTTATATTATACCAGGGAGGAGTAGTGCCCGGGATGCATATAAGAACCGTTGAAATAGAAGGTACAGACGTACAAGCCTGCGCTGGAACTCATTGCAACCAAACCGGTGATGTAGGATTAATCAAAATCACCAGGACCGAAAGGATACAGGACGGTGTGGAAAGGATTGAATTTTCTGCCGGTCTATCAGCTATAAAGGCCGTGCAAAATAACGACCACATTTTAAAGGAAAGTTCAGGAATCTTCAAAGTAGATAATGAACAGCTCCCTAAAACCTGTGAAAGATTCTTCACCGAATGGAAGGCATTTAAAAATGAAATTGATAAATTAGAAAATGAAATAGCTACACTCAAAATAGAAGAAGTAACCGGTCAAACAGAAATCATTGGAGATTTAACTGTATTAAACCAGCAAATAGAGGCCGATATGGGGGAACTTATAAAAATAGCATCAAACATCACAGAGCAGGGAAAGGCAGATGTGGTGGTTATAGCAAATAGTTATGGGAAAATAGTGGGATCAGCTTCTCCTAAAGCCCTTAAAGAGGGTGTGAAAATTAATGAATTAATTAAAGAAGCGGCAAATATAATGGGTGGAGGCGGTGGAGGTAAACCAAATCTGGCCCAGGGAGCAGGAAGCGACCCATCGAAATTAAAGGAAGCATTAGATTCTGCAATTAAGTATCTAGAAAATTTATAAGATTTAGTATATAATTTGGTGAAATTATGGTTCAACAACAAGAATCCTCCAAGAGAAAATCAAATATAGATGAATTAACCTACTGGAAAGAGGTGGGCGACAACTCTTTTAAAGAAGGTAATTACTTAGCAGCACTGGAAGCCTACGAAACAATAGCCAGATCAGACCCTCAAAATGCAGAGGCCTGGAAGGGCATGGCCACCGCATATTCTTTGTTAGATAAGCCCTATGAGGCCCTGGAAAGTTTGGATAACGCTATCGGAATTAATCCATCGGACATTGAATCGGTGGAAATAAAAGGATTAATTCTTAAAAAATAAATGGAAGAAAATCAGGAAATATTGAACCAGCTCAAAGAGCAGAAATCTGAAGAAAAACATCAAAAATTGGTATAAGACTAAACATAATTTTTTTCTGAAAAATCAAATATTATGCAAAAATCATCAAAAAAGTCAAAAAGACTTAAGGAAAACTCAT
>JAJRAE010000192.1 GCA_028682985.1 Methanobacterium sp. | reverse complement strand
TATAAATCTCTCATTTAATTATACATTAAGATAAACATTTTGATTCATGATTTCTGATGTATTTTTATTTTCCTTTAATTTCACCCGTTTTTTCACCAAGAGATCCGACCAATAAATTAAAGTTTAAATTTAATCTTTAATATTCGAATTTATAATTTGTTTAACATATTACGATGTATTGTTGTCTAGGTTTTGGTACCAGCCTTTGCCAGTGGCTCCCTTGAGTTTTGGGAGTATAAAACTTCTAATAATTGTTTTTAACATGACTTTGAACATGTGGCGATGGTTTAGTAGGTATTTTGGTCTTGCATAGTATTTTAAATAGGCAATGGCCAGTTTTCTTTCCACCATATTCTTGTTTAAACCCATTTCATCGTATTTCAAAACTGGTTTAAGTACTGTGTATTCATCCCATTCATCATTGTCTATTAAATCTTTTTCTTTGAGTTCGTTGTAGATGGGTGTTCCTGGAAATGGTGTTAGGATTGAATATTGGCAGTAGTCTGAATCAAGTTTTGTTGAGAAATCAATGGTCTTATTCATATCTTCTTCGGTTTCTCCGGGATATCCTAAAATAAAGGAGGTTAAAACTTCTAGATCCACATTTTTTGCACTTTTAACTGCGTCTTCAGCGTTTTTAAGGGTTATGCCTTTTTTCATCAGGTCTAAAATACGCTGAGAACCTGATTCTATACCGTAGTAGATTGTTTTTAGTCCAGCACTTTTCAGATTTTGAAGTAGACTGTGGTCTACACGGTCAACCCGGGAGGATGCAACGAAGCTAAAATCTAGGCCTCTGGCTTTGATTTCATCGGCAATATCATCAGCCCTTTTTTTATTGAGCATGAATGTATCGTCCATAAAGCCTATATCACTTATTTGGTATTGGTTTATTAATTCCTCAATTTCATCCACAACATTGTCTGGACTGCGTGATCGGAACTTTTTGCCCATGATAAGTGATGATGAACAGTAATTGCAATTGTATACACAACCTCTGCTAGTTATTATTCCGCCAGTCTGTTTTTGGGGAGTACCATATGAATCAAATGGAACCAAATGTCTGGCTGGGAAAGGTAATGAGTCAAGATCATTTATTAAAGGCCTTTCTGGTGTAGTTTTTATATTTCCACTTTTTAAATCTCTATAAACAATGCCCTTAACTTCATCAAGATTCTGGCTGTTTTTTGTGGAATGGTTGGCTAAATCCACCATTGTTTCCTCACCCTCACCTATAACCACTGCATCCAGATTTTCGGAACTTTTTAAGGTTTCAGATGGCATGAAAGTGGTATGTGGACCACCTATCACTGTTAAAGAATGTGGTAGAATGTTTTTTACCAGTTCTACATATTTCAATGCACTTTTTATAGTAGATGTGGTTGCAGTAACACCTACTAATTGTGGATTGAGCTTTCCTGCCATTTCAGAAACCTTTTCGAAGCCCATCTGAAGGAGATCATCATCCACAATTTTAACTGAACAAGATTCTTTCTCCAGTGATGATGCAAGGTACATGAGATTCATAGGTGGGGCTATGAAACCAAGAGCATTCTTCAATGCATTCTCATCGTAAGGGTTTATTAGCATCACATCAATTTCTTTATTCATTTTTTTACCTTCCTCGGTTTCTTCGACTTAATCTTAGTATTAAAGCGCCAATCGCACCGCCTATTGCACCCACGACTATTACAAATATTATTTCTTGCGGTGTGTTTAGTGGTACATAAGTTGATAACTGTGCAGAAAATGCGGCAATTTGACCTTTGAACAAGCTTAGTATCCACAAAATTATTGCACCTGCAATACCCATAAGTGCCCCATTAATCACACCATCAACAATGTTACCATGTGAAATGTAACCAACAATTATACCGGCGAGTAAAAAACCAAACAGGGCAACTGGCAATCCCAGAACAGATCCAACACCCAGAATTACTAAAATTACCGTAAATATTATTGCCAAAATAAAACCTTCAACCACAGCAACGACACTTACCATGAAACACCTTCCAAATTTTTTATTAAATTAAAAGAAACAAATAAATTATGACAAATTCACTTCACTAATATTATGTTGATAATTCTTATTAAAAATTTCTTTATTTAAATAAAAGAATAAAATGATTGTAAATTAACGGAGATTTAAAAAAGGTGGAATAAAGGTCAAATTGAATAAATTATATATAATTTTATGGAATCAAACCACAACAATCAGTCATATACAACGGGACTCTATTCCTCTTTCTGTATTACTCATTTTTAACCGTATACTACGTCACGACCGTTCTTGAGTAAACCATTTATTATATATGAACTTGGATAGATATGTCAATGTTACGCTATTTTGGATACGATATTTTATTATTTTTAGTATCCGTTTAAGTATGTAAAACTAACCAGATTGTATTGGTGTCCAAGCAATATTCAATTTTATCATTTAACCTATACTGATTAATTATAAAGAACTTTTTTTAATTAAAAAAGTGGGTATTTATTAACATCTTAATCTTATTTTTATTTGAAGTAAAATGAAATCTGAAAGAATAGTTTTCTTTGTGTGTGCATTAGCAGTTTTAATTGTGATTGGATTAGTAGTATATTTAGAATACAATTCCAGTTTAAATACTTTGGAAAATTCTACAGTTCAAGTACCGGCTGGATGGGAAAAGATAAGCTCTCCAGATAAGAAAATCCAACCATATGACTACAACCGCACTTTTATTTTAAATATAGAAAGTATTAACAGGTCTAAATATTATGAAGCTTTTTTTTATTATTATTATGCCGTTTTTACAAATGATGATCAGGAAATCCAAAATAACAATATGGAAGCAGGTAAAATCATTATTGAAGGCGTAGAAGTTATATATGAAAAACATGTTGTTTTTAAATCCACTGATGATTCAAAAACAATTGATAATTTCTATCAATCTTATATATTCCAAAAACAGGGTAAATTCTACGTAGTAACTTTTGGTTTTTTTTCAAAAAATGGCACAGATTCTGATATAATAAACTCATCCAGCGCATTATTCAATGAGACTTTAAAATCAATAATTAGAACCATTTGATTGGTTTGTTTGAGGAAAAAATGAAGTTAAATTGGATGGCAATTATTGTTGGATTTGCGATTGCATTTGTAATATCTTTATTAGTGTATTGTA
>JAJRAE010000155.1 GCA_028682985.1 Methanobacterium sp. | reverse complement strand
TAAAATAATGTCCCGTCTGGTTATACAAACAGCAACAGCACTGGTACTTATCGGAGCGGCCATAGCGTTGTTTGGAATTACAATAAACGGCAGCATGGCTTTAACAATATTCCTGTTGATATTAACCGCTCTGTGCTTTGTAGGATTTGGTATCATGGTTTCTGCTAGGGTAAGCACCCAGGAAGACTATGTCCAGATGGTGATGCCCTTTACTATGCCTATGATGTTTATATCTGGAGTTTTCTATCCTTTGGAGACTATGCCCTGGATATTCCAGAAAATAGCATACATCGCACCATTAACCTATGCAAACGATGCTCTAAGAGGAGTAATGTTAAAAGGATTGACTTTTGGTGAAATATGGGTTGATGTAGCTGTACTTTTAGGATTCACCGGGTTATTCTTCGCTTTAGGGGTAGTAAGATTCAACAGGGATATCTAAAGAAAAAAATTAGGTGGAAAAAATATGATAAACAGGAAAAATATGACATTAATGATTATGGTGGGAATATTAGCCTCCCTAATTTCATTTACACCGGTTTCAGCTACAGACTGGCCTATGTTCCATCAAAACGCAGATCATACAGGATTTTTAATACAACCCGGTGACTTTTCTCCCACATTATGGAATTTTAATGCAGGAAATGCAATACAATCATCACCGGTTATAAAGGACAAGACTATCTTTTTTGGTTCAAACAATGGAATATTGTATGCAGTTAACATGGAAGATGGAACCAAGTCCTGGGAATACAAAACAGAAGGTGCAGTAATTTCATCTCCCTGCATAGTTAATGAAACAGTCTATTTTGGATCATCCGATGGTTACATCTACGCAGTCAGCTCTTCTGATGGTGTATTGAAATGGAAATATAAAACTGGAGGCCCGGTAGAATCCTCACCAGCAGTTGCCAACGATACTGTCTACGTGGGTTCAGATGATAAAAGTATATACGCCATCAAAGAGGACGGAACTCTCTTGTGGAATTATGCTACCGGAAAAAGTGTTAAATCCTCACCTACGATTTTTAATGGTACTTTATATTCTGGATCTGATGATGGTGTTATTTATGCTCTAGGCGCTCAAAATGGTAGTTTGATCTGGCATTACACTACAGGAGATAAGGTTAAATCTTCACCCGCCGTCTTTAACGGCACCTTATTCGTAGGTTCCGATGACGGGAAATTATACGCCCTTAACACGACTGCGGGAACTGTTAATTGGACCTATTCTATGGGCAAATCTGTTTCAGCCTCACCAACCATCGATGAATTCAACTACGATCTGTATATTGGAGCAGGGAACGGCCAGTTCTCCTGTCTGGACACCAGAACAGGGACCCATAAATGGTCTGTACAGACGGGGGCTTCCATTCAATCAACCGCTGCTCTTTCAGGGAATAGAACCGTGTTTGGAGCTGATAATGGAAAATTCTACGTATTAAACAAATACAGCGGTAACGTAGAATGGACCTATGAGCCTGGATATTACCTGTTCAACGCCCCAATAATTTCATCCCCAGCAAACTATGGAAACATGACCTACTTTGGAAGTAACGACGGATACCTCTACGCGGTTAACATTGAAAAACAAAGCTCAACAACATCCATATGGGCTTACTATCTGGGTGGAATAATAATCATCTTTGTACTGGTGATTATAGCCGCAAGGATTATGAGAAATAGATTTAAAAAGAATTAAAAAAATTTTCTTTCCCTTTTTTTCTTTTTTTGAAATAAAATATTAAATAAATTGGAAATTAATTAGATAAAATAAAAATAAATTTTAATAATTGAAATAAGATTGTTTTTATTAGCTTAAACTTTTTGCTTAACTAATTGTATTTCTATGGCCGAAACGTTTGTGTTTGATCCTTCGTTATTCATTATCTCTTCGGTGCAGATTTCAATACCTCCGATGTCTACATCTGTTATGAATCTGTTTCGTACAATTTCTGCAACATCAACTGCCCTACTAATAGCCCTGCCTCTAGCTTTTAGAATGACTTCTGGAATTCCTCCATTCATCTGAGTTACAACAGCTAACACATAGTTCATTACAGGTTTGTTTCCAATGTATACAACATTTTCCTCTGACATTCACTTACCTCCAAGAAAATCCTTGATTTTTTTTAAATTTAATATTATTTAAAGTTAATGTGTTAAATAACAGAGTTTATGACATAATCTCCATCCATAAAACCAGTTAAAAACCATTTTTAAATTAAATGAGGTAGAATAATAGAATAGATCCATAATTAACCTAAATCTAATCATTTAGAGTTTCAAATATTTTTCGAGCCAAGAGAACTGCTCCTTCAAAACCAAAGGTTACCTCCTGAGCATGCATAACATCAATTAGAGGTATTCCTAATTCACTGGAAACCCCTATTTCACCCATACCGCCCAATATTAGGTCTGCATTTAAATTCTTAGCCAGATTAAGAATATCAAGATAATCCGGCTGTTTTAAAATTACAGGCTTTATATTACGCCTTTTCATTATTTCCTTCAAATTATCCTCTGTATATTTGCCTTCAAAATCCAAGCATATCAGAACCGGTTCCATGCCCAGTTC
>JAJRAE010000108.1 GCA_028682985.1 Methanobacterium sp. | reverse complement strand
GTGGACCGGTACACGCTGCGACCTCATTTTTGGTTCAAACTCAGAGCTCCGGGCACTGGCGGAAGTCTACGCATGTGAAGATTCCCATGAAAAGTTCCTGCACGACTTTATAAAGGCATGGAATAAGATTATGAATCTGGATAGGTTTGATTTGGATTTGTAATGATCGGGACTAAGACCTAAAATCAAATGCTAGATAACTTAATGATTTCTTTTTTTTTAAGGACTGATGATTATCTCGCATGCCAACCAGAATTAATATATTACTGAATTAGTTTTTTTTAATCGAAAATTAAAGATAAGATGAAGGAGTATGGAGACTTTAGAGGCTATTAAAACCAGGCGAAGTATTCGTCAATACAAAAAAGAAATAATATCTGATGATATTTTGAGAGAACTATTAGAGGCTTAGGAATTTTATAAAATAGAAACTTAGACTAAACCAATTGGCATACTTTAAAATAAGTATTTCACGGTAGTTTTGCTCTTTTTATCCAGAAGTCTTGGATGGATTTTACTACTTCACTGAATTGGTCTAATTCTATGGGTTTGGTTAGGTAAGCGTTTGCATGATTGTCGTAGGACATTTCTATGTCTTTTTGTGCTGTTGATGTTGTCAGAATGATGACGGGTATTTTTTTTAGAATATCGCTACTTTTAATTTCTTTTAAAACTTCCCTTCCACTCTTTTTAGGCAGGTTAAGATCTAATATAATTAATTTAGGAGCACCATGGGAGTGTTTACATTCATTATTTAGTATTTGCATAGCCTCTTCGCCATTTGTAGCAACAGCAAGTTTATGAGGAATATTTATGGCCTTAAATGCTTCTAAAATCAGCCGAACGTCACCAGGGTTGTCCTCAACTATTAGTATATTAATTGGGATATCTTTGCTCTTAATGATAAATAAACTCCTTAAAAATCGTTTTAAGTAAGAAAATTTAGTTAAATTTTTTCTATTCCTTTTTATGTAATTTGATTATAAAGTACTTTTTGGTTACTAAATTAATAATTAATAGAGTATCTAATATTAAAAAGGCATTTTAAATAGTATCTGTACAGGGAATTTGGATTGCTTTAAATTTAATTAAAATAAATTTAACTATTACCGATAAATTTAAAAATAAATAAGCTTTTAAGACTTCATTATTTTTAGCAAGAATTCTTCTACTTTATTAATGACATCATCAAATCCTTCTAAGTTATCAGGCTTGCTTAAAACGATAAAATTATTTATATTTTTAATAGAACCCCTATCAATTGGCGCGGAGGAAAAAATAACAATCGGCAATTCACTTAATTCTTTATCATTACCCATTTCTGTTAATACATCGAACCCGCTCTTCAATGGTAGATGCATATCCAACACTAAAAGATCCAGTTTAGGCGCTTTATTATACTCTTTTTCCCTTTTTAGAAATTTCAAAGCATCTATTCCATTATTTACCACGTGGATATTAGAAGGTGCATCCATTTCTTTGACTTTTTCTAAAAAAAGGCGCACATCACCCGGATTATCCTCAATTAAAAGAACCTCTACCGGTCTGTCCAAAATCCTAATTCTAGTTTTTGATGTCATTTTCTAAGAAAAAATATACTAAATGATTATAATGAATCTATATAAAGTTAATGATCAAAAACTTTAAAATTAACATTTAATTCAACTTAATTATCATTGTAAATGAAATAGGGATATAAATGGTACGTAATGCAAAAAAAGCTTTTAAAAAGAAAATTAAAGGAGATTCAGAAGCCCTAAGAAAGAAACATGAAGAAGAAGCTCTAAACAGGAAAGCAAAAGCAAGAATACATGCCGATGTCTGCACCACCCCCCTAAAAATGGCTAAGGGTTATATTATAAAGAAACCATTAGTCAAACAAATAATTTGTGAAAAATGTGGAAAAACATTCAAAACAAACAGCGCCAATAAAATCTGTTTTGATTGCCAAAAAGGAAATAAATAAATAATTTTTTGATCTATATTGTGTCAGGGTCTTGCTCGGCTATACAAAAACCGCAAACTGCTCCAGGATTGCCTTTTTGTCGTTCTTTAACTGGGCATAAGTATTTATTTTTATAAAATTTGACTTTAAATCCCCCAGGGAAGGGAGTATTGACTGGATGGACTGATTGTTCTAAAATAAAGGTGGTATATAGAGCTACTATTTTATATATCTGGAAAAATACCGGGTCAAATCCATTTTCACCTGTAGCTACCTCTTCCTGCGAAATTAATAATTTAATAGCTTCTTTAACCTTTATCATATCTAAATGAGTATCATTTTTTAATTCTCTTCCCACCAGCTCTTTTACCCTTATAATAAAAGCAGAAGTGTATGATTTTAAATATTCTTTACGGTAACTCTCCTGCACATATCTGGAGTCATTTACTAGGAAAATACTGGCTTGCATGATATCTTGTAAACTAATAAGTTTTGCTTCTTCCTCTAAAACATGGAAAAATTTAACCAATGTTATTTCATCCCACGAAAGTATATCCTCAATTCGATTCAAGTACCATCACCTGTAATTTGTGAATTTGCAAAATATCGTTTTTGGAAAATTAATGCAACATTAACCAAGCTTATTAGGACCGGCACTTCTATTAGCGGCCCTATAACGGTGGCAAACGCCACACCTGAGCCAATACCGAATATTGCAATGGCAACTGCTATTGCAAGTTCGAAGTTATTGCTGGCAGCGGTGAAAGATATGGCTGTTGTACGGCTGTAATCAGCTCTTATCTTGTACCCCATATAGAATGTAACAAAGAACATGACTACAAAGTAGATTATTAATGGAATAGCTATTAAAACCACATCGAGTGGTAAACTGACTATAATATCACCTTTTAAGCTAAACATAACTATGATTGTGAATAGTAGTGCTATGAGGGTAATGGGGCTTATTTTGGGTATGAATTTTTCTTGGTACCATTCTTCTCCCTTAATTCTAATTAAAAAGAATCTGGTGAAGAATCCAGCGATGAATGGTATGCCCAAATAAATGAAAACACTCTGAGCTATTTGCTGTATACTAACATTAACCACAGTGCCTTGAATACCTAATAAAGGGGGAAGTACCGTGATAAAGAACCATGCATATACACTATAGAACAGGACTTGAAATATGCTATTAAAAGCAACTAAACTCGCAGCATAATCATTGTTACCCTGTGCTAATTGATTCCATACCAGCACCATGGCTATACATGGAGCTATACCAATTAAAATTAATCCCACCATATATTCAGGATAGGCGGACAAAAATATTACAGCTAAGGCAAACATCAATATAGGGGCTATTATCCAGTTTTGAAACATAGCTAATCCTAAAACTTTCCAGTCCCTGAAAACCTTGGGCAACTCTTCATACCGAACACGGGCAAGAGGAGGATACATCATAAGAATTAAACCAATAGCAATAGGAATGCTGGTTGTTCCAATTTGGAATTGATTAACTATCTCTTTAAAGGTCGGGACAAAAACCCCCAGAATTACACCAATTAACATCGCTAAGAAAATCCAAAGGGTTAAAAATCGGTCTAAAAATCCAAGTCTAGGGGTGCTACAAAGTCGATCAGTTACTTCTCTTGTAGTATCTTTATCTTTCAAAATAAAGCCTCATTAATTCCTTATTTCTAGTAATTCATTTATGTTATCTGTTATTTTTAAATTTGATAGACTATAATGTATCCAAACTCCTTCTTTCCGCCAATTTAAGAAGCCTGCTTTTTTTAATATGTTCAAATGATGTGATACTGTAGGTTGTGGTTTATCTAATGCTGTAATTATTTCACAAACACATAATTCACCATTTGTTAAAAGATTAACTATTTTCAATCTGGTTGGATCTGCTAGAGCCTTTAACACATCTGCATCATGATTTAAATCATTGTCAGAAGGTAATTTAGAAATTAGGTTTTTTAAATTTTCAATCTGTTCTTCGCTTAGCTGATCTGAATCTATTTTACAATAAGACAATTTGATACCTCATTATTTATTTGCTTTAACCTGAATGCTTAGAATTTTGCCTTCTAACCGGACATCCATCTCAGGTTCAGTATAATAGTGTGCTTCAACTATTTCAACATCAGAAAATCCTGCTTTCTTAATAATATCCAAATATTCCTCTTTTTCCATTGCCCCAGCTATACATGCAGACCAGGCCTCGAAACTTTTACGTATTTCTTCAGGAATATCACCTAAAGTAACTAAATCAGATACTAAAATTCTTCCACCTGGTTTTAAGACTCTAAATGCTTCCGTGTATGCGATTAACTTATCAGGTGTAAGATTTATTACACAATTACTGATTATAACATCGATGGAGTTATCTTTTATAGGTAAGTTCTCTATTTCGCCCAGTTTAAACTCAACGTTTGTATAATTCCCTTTTTCAGCATTTTGGGCTGCTGTTTGGACCATTTCTTCAGTCATGTCCACGCCAATAACTTTTCCCTGTTCGCCTACTTTGTTTGCTGCTAGAAATACATCAATTCCTCCACCTGAACCAAGATCTAATACCGTTTCTCCTTCATTTATTTCCGCCAGGGCGGTTGGGTTACCGCAACCAAGTCCAAATATGGCTTCTTCAGGTATACTTTTTATTTCATCTAATGAATAACCGGCAGTTTTTGCTTGCTCAATGATATCGGGTGCTGTTCCTGCGCAACAAGAACATCCTGATTCTTTGCCAACTGCTATTTTTGAATATCTTTCTTTAACAGATTCTTTAATTTCCCTTTTTTTCAATTATCTCACCTTAATTTTTTTTTAAAGATTGATTCTTTTTTTAGTCCAATGCCACTTTATTTAACTAAAATTATTCTATGTATTAATATATTTAAATATATGGATATATAAGATAATATTATGGAATCGAAAAGTTTAAAGAAAAAAGTTCTATTTTTATGTAAACATAATTCCGCCAGGTCTCAAATGGCAGAAAGCCTTTTAAAAGAATTATATGGTGATTATTATGAGGTTTACAGTGCAGGAACAAACCCAGATTCTGTTAATCCCTATACAGTTAAAGTTATGGCTGATAGGGGTATTGATATATCCATGAATCGTTCTAAAAGCTTGAATGAATTTAAGGGTAAAGAATTTGATTATGTAGTAACTGTATGTGATGGTGAAGGTGATGCCTGTCCATTTTTCCCTGGAGGTAAAATTTATATCCATAAATCATTCCAAGACCCGGCATCTGTAAATATTGATGAAGATGAAAAAATTAAATTTTTCACTCAAATCCGAAATGAAATCGAAGGATGGATAAAAGAAACCTTTTAAATATGAATTAAAGTGCTTAAAATGATTCATAATATCGAAAGTTATAGTAGATTAAATTCTATTTTTCATTCTAAGATAAATCATTCTTATACCGGTGGATAACAGCCATAGTCCGATTAAAATTACTATAAGCCATGCATAGGAAGTTAAGAATAATCCTACGATTATGATTACTATACCTATGATGATGTTTTTAACTCCACATATATCTTTAGTCCTTGAAAGAATCCTGCCCATACCTTCAATTATTAGAAATATACCCATTATCAAGACAACGAAATCAACTAACCAAGTGAATAGTGGAGGGTTAAATGAGAGTCCAATTCCTAAAATCAGGGCGATAGTTCCCAATATAAGCATGAGGATCCCTACAGGTAGATCATTTTCACCCAATTTAAATATTCCAGTTAATATAAGACCAAAACCTAACACAAGGACTAAGAATCCAGAAAGAACGGCGATTGGGATTACCCCTAGAAAAGGGAAAGCTATTACTATTAAACCGAGTATAACCAAAATCAATGCTACGGCCATTTTATGCATATCTCACAAATCTCCTTTAAATCCAATAAACCTTAAAATTTATCTATTTATATGTTAAGATTCTTTATCGTTGGTGGAATCAGTAGTAGAACAGCAATCGTCATTAGTTTCTCTTATATCACAGCAACTATCATCATCCCCTTCAAAATTACAGCAGCCATCATCATCACCAATTAATTCACAGCAATCTGTAATTGTTAATATATTAGCTTCACCATTCATGTAATAGTGAAATTCCTGTACCCAATCACCGATTTCATCTCTTATTTCTCTTAAAATATCAATTTTCTCTTTTTCTGTTCCTTTGAATGGGTAAATATCAGGGAGAGGTTTTTTGAAATATTTTTTACCTCCAATAAAAATGGGGCAAGCATTAAAATTCCCACAAATCATGATAACATAATCAATATCAAGGCCTATGAAATCCATCAAAGTGTTAGATGTTTGTTTGGAAATGTCTATTCCTATCTCATCCATGACATCTATTGTTGTCGGGTCTATTTCTTGCGGATCGCTTCCAGCACTATAAACATCAACTTCATCTCCATAAAAAGCTCTACAGAAACCTTCAGCCATCTGTGTTCTGGAAGAATTACGCATGCTTACGAATAAAATTTTTGATTTAACCATAATTACCCCCACAGTAATATTATGTTTTTTCAATCACATATACTCCGTAACCAAAATAGTTTTGGTTTTCTTCAATAAATTTACCCATTTTTTTCATTCTGTTTCGTATTTCGCTGTTTTTAATAGAGTTAAACATTATTTTTAACGTGTTTAAGATTCCTTCCTCTTTTAATGTATCATAGAAATTGCCAGTTATTTTTTCCCCTTTTATTGTAACTAAATTGTGTATATTAGCTCTTTTAAAGACATTTTGCCATCCTTCATATGTTCTGGCATTTTTTAAGCAAAAAGCATGGAGTATATTAAAGACTTTATCTAAAAATTCTTTATCTGGCTCTTTTTTCCAGCTTAACTCTATCCATCCGGCTTTTCCTCCGTCTTTAATTACTCTGGATGCTTCATTTATTGTTTTAATTTTATCGTCTACAAATACCAGGATTCCCTGAGATATTGCTGCATCAAACTGATTATCATCAAATGGCAGATCCATTGCGTTGCCCACTAAAAATTTAACCTGATTATTCAACTTCTTTTTTCTACAAGTGTCATTTGCTTCCTGTATTAATTTTTCAGATATATCGATACCCACGACTGAACAACCATATTTTTCTGCCAAGTAAAAAGCAGTTGAACCTTTCCCACAGGCGATGTCTAAAATTTTAGTTCCACTATTAATTTGCATTGTATCTTCTAATTTTTGGGTTGCTTTAAGTCCTCCAGGATGTATTACAGTTAAACCAAGATGATTTGCCATAAAATCAAATATTTCACAATCAGCTATGGAACTCTCATTAGAATTAATTTTATTATCCATAAATATCATGCTCGTTTTGCTTTTTTTCTAATTAAAAAAAATTTTAAAGTTTGTTTGTTGAATTTTTTTGGTTATTTTCTCCAAGATAGATTTTTAATGAACCTGAGATTATCCAAATTAATACTGCAGCTAATAATGCATAGACAAATGGATAAATGCCAAATATTCCTGTAAGTATGACTATTATTCCAGTTGTCCCTAAAATTGCTGTCAAAGATTTTTTTATAGCACCTGATAGAACTCCTAATATCAAAGCGCCAATTAACCCATATATGATGGGATATAATCCAAATATTCCTCCCAATAAGGATACAATTCCTAATCCCCCTGATAGATATGCTAATGCGTTTATTTTATTTTCTTCCATTTTTATCATCTCCTAATTTTTAACAAACTTTCGTTATATTAAAGTGCGATTTTGATTTACATAAAAAGGGAAGTCCTAAT
>JAJRAE010000184.1 GCA_028682985.1 Methanobacterium sp. | reverse complement strand
TGGAAACTTGAAGTTAAGGATGATCATACAATTATAAAAACAGAAGAATCCTGGGAAGGACCGTTAACGCATATAATGAAGGGTAAAACTCAAAAAATGCTTCAAGAATCTATAGATTCTGGCTTAAAGTACTTAAAAGCCGAGCTTGATAGAAAAAATTCTTTAGGTCAGATATAATAAAATGTTTAATTTAATAATTGACTAAATCTTATTTTTTTGATTAAATAAAAAATTTGGGTTAGGGGATAAAATATGAAACAATTTTTGATCACTCCTGCTTCCGGAAAAAGATTAATTGCCAGGGCTTTAACATCTCACGAAGTTATTAAAAAAACTTTAAAATCAAATACACTCATAATTATTGCTGGAACCACCAATGGATATGTAGCAGAAGAGATTTTATCTAAAATCAATCAACTAGATGTTTTTTCTCGTGAAAAATTTATTAGAGGAGTTGTTCTTCCTCCGGGTCAGCCCATAACAGAAACTGGACGCCTGCCTGGTGAAGATGAGTTTCCAGGCGATGTAGTCATTGATAGGGGAAAATGGAAGAAGGGACTCACAATTTTTGATGTTGTGGATGATTTAAAGGAAGGTGATGTTGTTTTAAAGGGCGCAAATGCTCTGGACATGTCACGTGGGCAGGCAGGAGTTCTTATTGGCGATCCTCACGGAGGTACTATTGGCACGGTCATGAATGCGGTTGTGGGCCGTCGGGTCAGATTAATCCACCCTGTTGGATTAGAAAAACGGGTGGACCAAGGCCTAAATAAAATAGCACGTGTACTTAATGCTCCTGGTGCCCGGGGTCCCCGGTTATTACCCACACCTGGAGAGGTATTTACTGAGATAGAAGCAATTTCTATTCTAAGCGGTGCAGAAGCCCAGTTAATTGCTAGTGGGGGAGTTAACGGGGCAGAGGGCTCTATTTGGCTGGCTGTTAGTGGTGCTGATAACCAGGTTAAAGAAACTGACTACTTATTAAATTCAATTTCCGAAGAACCCCCATTTAATATTATTTAGAGCTTACACCGGCAATATACCCTCCGAATCCAATCATCCAGATTATTATTGGGTATGCTACCCATCTTTCCAATCCACCTCCTCCAAGTACAGGAGTGAATATTTGGTTTGTAAAAAGGAAAAATAGAGTGATTAAACCTAATATGAGGGCTAAAAATTTAAATGTCGAATTAATCAGTCTGTAGGAATATATTGCAGCTAAACCCCCGCTTATAAATGTTAACATGGCAAATAGTGGGTGTTGAGGGTGTATGTTTCCTGGAAATATACCCACACCCAAAACTCCCAGCCCAAGCAATCCAAACAAAACCATAGCTATCTTGTTTTTATTGTATCTAACTAGGAAAAAGGTTCCTGCTAGAATTAAAATTCCAGTCAGAATCATACTAAGGTTAAAGATCGTTGCTGATGGCTGGGTTATTACGCTATTTGGTGGTTCAGTAGCCCCTAGATCACTGATCATACTATTATGTGTGGTATATGCGGGTGTTGATGGGTAGTATGCTTCGGCTGTTATTATTCCCATTAAAATTATTAAACCTGCAAGAAAGAATAGTATTCCTGCCCGTGTAAGATATTTAGAGGAATATATTTTATTATCCATTTTTATCATCTTAACTTAACTATGTGCCAAATTATTGGCCCATGCTCTTATTTCATCCCAATCACGGTAATCATGCCGTTTAGTAGTATCTATTCCCTGTTTTTCCAGTTCTTTTTTATAGAATCTGTTAGTTAATTTATACATTAAGCCATGTTTGGCATTGGGATCATAAACACTGCCAAAAAGTCCTAATTCAACTGGTTCTCTTTCTAGATTTTCTGTGGCTACTTTTTTTAGATAATTCTCCCATCCTTCATCTCTGCTTTTTTCTTCATTGGCAGCACCGCAGGATACAAATAATGCCACTTTTTTATTTGCCAATTGTGATTTATTATCTTTAAGGAATTTGAGCGACCCTTTGGTCCATTTACCCATTTTAATTCCACTTCCCACTACAATGAGGTCGTAAGGGGATACATCAAATTTTTTAATTGCTCGAACATCTTTTAAATCTACTTCATTTCCTTCATTTTCAATTACATCTGCAATTTCCCGGGCTATTTCTGCTGCAGTGCCGTATCTACTTCCATAAACAACTAATGCTTTCATACTATTAATCTCTCCAATATTAATTTGAGGTCTCAAATTCTATAAGTAAATATTTTAATAAATACAAAGATTATAAAGGTGATTATTTTGACCAATGTAGTAAAAAGAAAAGGAAGTGTTGAAACTTTCAATCCAGATAAAATTAGAGGATCACTTCAAAAAGCCGCGATAGATGCAGGATATAGTGTTGAAGAAAAGGAAGATATCATTCAAGAAGTCCTTGATAATGTGGATAAAGCAATAAGCAAGGATAAAGATGTGGAAACTAAAACCATACGGGCCTGCCTGTTAACCGAGCTCGAGAGGTGCGAGCCATATATGGCAAAATCCTGGCGAAGATTTGACAACAGATACAAAAATCCCTGAATTTATTCTATTTTTT
>JAJRAE010000114.1 GCA_028682985.1 Methanobacterium sp. | reverse complement strand
CGTGTGCTCTTCCGATCTGGCAGCTCAGGATTTTGCTGATTTTGTAGAGCTAAACGCCAGTGACAAAAGATCCTACGACATACTTCTAAGCACGGTTGGTGAAGCATCGGCAACCCGTTCCCTATTTAATCAGGGATTAAAACTTATAATACTGGACGAAGTGGACGGAATCCATGGAAACGACGACCGGGGCGGTATAAGAGCCATATCCAAGATCATAAAGGAAGGGCATCACCCCCTTATCATGATGGCCAACGACCCTTACAGCCAGAGGATTAGAAGTCTTAAACCTAAATGTCAGGTTATTAACATCAGAAAGGTGCACACCAACAGCATAGTAGCTCTTTTAAAGCGTATCTGTATTAAGGAGGGTGTTGATTTTGAAGAATATGTGCTTAAAATATTGGCCAAGCAATCCCGGGGAGATTTAAGGTCGGCCATAAACGATCTGGAGACCATCGCCCGGGGCAAGGATGTAATCACCAAGGAAGATCTGGAAATAATCTCCCAGAAGGATGAAATCCACAACATCTTTGACTCAGTTAGAACCGTTCTTAAAAGTAAGAACACGCGAAGAATTAAGGAATCCATGCGAGTTGAGGCAGACCCCGCATTTATCCTGGAATTAATCACTGAAAACGTTCCCCGGGAATATGAGAAAGCCCATGAAATAGAAGAAGCTTATGAGATGATCTCCCAGGCAGACACCTATTTGGGCCGGGCCTTCCAGACCAGGCACTACGGATACTGGAAGTACTCATACGACCTGATGAGTCTGGGCGTAGCCCTTTCCAAGGAAGAGACTTATAAAAAATTCGCCCGCTACACCACATCCTCAGTTTACACACTACTTTCTAAGAGCCGGGCTAAAAGAGCTCTCAAAGACCAGGTGGCCGAGAAAATTGGTGAGAAAACCCACAGCTCCAAGAAGGTAGTTCGAGAACAGTTCCCCTACTATGAAATGATGTTCCAGGATAATGAATTAGCCCGGGAGCTGGCAGACTACTTCAACCTGGAAGATAGTGAGGTAAAACTCTTCCGTAGCAGGAAAATACCTAAAAAGAAGAAGCCGAAGAAATCTGCCGGGAAAAAACAAGCTGAAACTCCGGATAAAAAAACAACCACTCCAAATAAGAATAAAAAAGATAAACCAAAGGACGAATCCAGCCCAAAAACTAAAGATAAATCCAGCAAAACATCCAAAGTCAAAAAAGCAACAAAAACACCGAATAAAAAGAATAATTCTAAAAAATCCGATGATTCAACAGGAAATAATAAGAAATCTTTAAAAGAATCTAAAGATCAGGATAAAGAATCTAAAAATAAAGAGGCCCAAACTTCGCTTTTCAGTTTTTAAATCACATTATTAGTTTTTATAGATTTTGAAAAATACACTTCTCTTAGAATAAGTGGATTCAAATTTGACTCCGTAGCTTTTAAATACGCTTTCATTCATTATTATAAGGCTTTTTGAATCATTGATACCCAACCTATGGGTTAAATATATCTGGTAATGATCTTCTTTTTCTGTGCACTCAACTGTATCAACAGAGCCCTGAATTTTAATATTGGTAATCACTCCCTTAATTAATTCAGCTAAAGTGAAGTCGCATAGGTGTTTTTTGTAGTTATATTCTATAACTGATTGGACCTGTTTAACATTCTGGATGTGCTTCTGAAACTCGTCCATATCAACTGTTTCCAGTAATAATTTGGTTAATTCCCTTGGAAAAAATACAAGAATATCATTTACTTCCCGGTAAAGGCGGAGCCATATCTCCTGCTCTTCAGATAACTGGCCAGGATGATTGCCGTTATCCAGAATTTCCAGAGCTTTTTCCAGAACTGCTTGTTGGGTTCCATATTCTTCAACCTGTTTATCCAGCAATTCACGGTGTTTTATGGATATCGTTGTATTTACCCGGTATTTTTTAGAAATAGAAATCCCCCCAACCATAAATTAGTATTAGTCTTTATAAACCTTGAAGAATACACTCCTTTCTGAATAACTGGTCTCAAACTCAGCCCCATAACTTTTAAAGACACTTTCATCCATAATAACAATCATTTTTGAACAGTTAATTCCCAAACTATGAGTATAATTTATTAAATAGCTATCCTTATCTTCAGTCCAGTTCACTATATCAGCTCCTCCCTGGATTTTTAGTTTGATAACTATATATTCCACAATTTCCTGTAAAGAACATTCTTTAAGGGGCTTATTATAATACCATTGCAGACCGAATTCAGATGGTCTTTCATTTTCCACATATTTAGTGAATTTTTCAAAATCAATGGTTTCAAATAATAATTTGCCTAAATCCTTTTGAAGAAATATTATAGTGCTTTTTATTTCCCGGCCTATTCTTATCCAGAGGTCCTCTTCTGGATAGAAACCCGATTTTGGTTGATTATTTTTTAGACTCTCCAGGGCATATTCAAGCACTCTCTGTTGAGTACCGTATTCATCTTTAAATTCTTCAAGCATTGCCTGATGTTTACTGGATATGGTGGTGTTAATCCTATATTTTTTCATTTTGAGATCCCATTATTTTATTTATATATTTTGAAAAATACGTTTCTTTCTGAGTAGTTTCTCTCAAAATTAGCACCATAATTGTTCAGCGCACTTTCATTCATGATTATTATTGTTTTTGAACCATTAAGTCCCAGTTCATGTAAGATGTTTATGGTGTAGTATTCATCTAGTTCCTGGTAATTTATGGTTTTAGCAGAGCTCTGCATCTTTATGTTGAGTATTATTCCCTCAACCAACTCTATTAATGTACATTCTTTTAGTGGTTTAGTGTAGAACCATTCAATGGCAAATTCCACCGGGGTTTCATTTTTTACATAATCTTGAATCCTATTAATATCTGAATTATTTAAAAATAGTCTGGTCAAATCTTCCGGTAAAACAGTAAGCAGATTCTTTATCTGGTACATACTCATCCAAATTTTTTCTTCCTCAGAGAACTCTCTATTCTGTCTTTGGTTAAGTTCTAAGGCATGTTCCAGTACACTACGCTGTGTACCGTACTTTTTTGTATATTTTTTTAAAATAGCATGGTGTTTCATTGATATGGTAGTATTAACTCGATAATTTTTCATGACAATCAACCAAACACAATTAAATAATAATTTGTGTTATTTTATTTATTAAAAACTTTTCTATACGCATATTTTTAGATCTATCCACATTGATACGTATGTTAGCACGTAATATATTTATTGGATATTATTTAAAAAAAATTTGAAGTGGGGGGTTTCAATTTTTTAATCTTTTGAAAATTTAAACCCTTATATAAAATACATGGGGGAAAGTAAAATTAAAAAATCATTTCTATTAATTTTTGGTGTTTTATTAATCTGTTTTTTATTTTCAGGAGTATCATCAGCTGCTTCTGATAAAAAATTGACCAGTAATACAGCAGGTCAATTTTCACCTGCAATATATAATAATTATGACCTGTTCAATATAGGAACCGGTAAAACCTCCGCGGCTGCAACCAGTAAAGGTGAAGATTGCAGTTCCCATAATAGTAGATTTTTAATCTATATGAATTTATTAAGCAATTACACTTATTTTGACTACGTCAATGAAATTGAAATCACTATCCCAGTCTTTGCTGTTTTAGATACGGGTGGATATAGCCTGAACAGTACTTACACTTTCCGGTTTAGGACTACAGGTGATTAAATTATTTTTTTTAATTTTTATTTAAGAAATATATCGAGGGGAAAAAAATGAATAATTTAAATAGAATATTTTTCTTATTTGCTACACTCGTTTTTTCACTGGTTATTAGTGGAGCAGTAGCAGCAGAAGATACAGAAGCACCAGAAGTAGAAATATATCCTTCTGGAGGAACATATTATGAACCTATTTATGTATATTTTGAAGATTTGAACCAAGAAAATAATGTAATAGTATATTATACTTTAGATGAATCAGAACCAACTACAAATAGTCCCTATATTAATATTCAAACAGATGGGCCTATATTTATAAATTCACCAGGTGAAACAACCATTAAATTCATGGCTTCAGATGAGGCAGGGAATTTAGCAGATATCAAAAGTGAAACATATTTTTTAGTTGATGAATATCCTCCCGTTTACAATTCTGGTAATGGCGAATATTATTATAATCATCCAGTTTCCAAGGAATTATATGCGTGGGATAATTTTGATGATAATCCTAAAGCCTATTATACGATAAATGGAGAAGATCCAACTACTTCAAGCACATTCTACACCGGACCTATAAACATACCAGAAGGACAGACTATTTTAAAATTCTTCTTCATGGATGATTCAGGGAACTCTTCTGAAATATTTACAGAAATCTATAATATAGATTCAATAGCACCAACAGCAACTGCAAACCCTATCGGAGGAACCTACAATAATTTGAATACAATTGAATTAACCGCAAGCGATAATACCGACTTAAATCCAGAAATATACTATACCACCAATGGAGATGACCCTTTTGTAATTGATGAGGAAACTGGGGATATTTATGGAAACTACTATATAGGACCAATAACTATAGAATCTGCCGGTCAATTCATCCTGAAATTTATAGCCAAAGACAGTTTCGGTAACTTTTCACCAATATACACTGAAATGTACAACATCGTTGATAATATCTCGCCCATCGCAAATGCAACACCAACAGGGGGAACATACTACAACGATCCAGTAAATGTGGATATCCAGGTAAATGATAATTTTACTGGTTCAATAATTTACTATACAACAGACGGGGCTGATCCCAACGTTAATAGTGAAATATTTTACGGATTAAGATTACTGGAAGGTATCACCACATTAAAATATCTAGTTGTTGATGCATCAGGGAATCAATCCCCAGTATACACTGAAAACTATAACCTGATAGATAACCAAGCGCCAGTAGTAACTGCAAATCCCACAAGCTGTGCATTCGATATTTATTATGATTGGTTCAATTTAGATCCAAATGAAGACTTCATATGCGATAGCAGTGTGAATTTATCCGCAATCGACATGGACCAAAATCCGGTCATATACTACACGATAGATG
>JAJRAE010000028.1 GCA_028682985.1 Methanobacterium sp. | reverse complement strand
TTCCATCAAGTTCTTCAGCCAGTTCTAAATTCTTTTCTAACTGTAAATTTTCTTCTGGCTTCAAATTGAATCCATATGAAGGTTCAACATATATGGCAAACCATTCAGCATTAAATCGGTCAGCTAATCGATGCGCAATTCGTATTAATCTTTTAGATGAAGCATTAGGACTAATGCATACTAGAATCCGGTTGCTGGTCTCCCAAGGTCCCAGTATATTTTCTTTTTTCAAATAACGATCCATATCGTAGTCTACATGTACCGTGGCGTATCTTAGAGAAAGTTCCCTTAAGGCCACTAAATTTCTTCTCTGGAAAAATCGTTTCATGGCTTGCTGGGCTTTTTCAGGAATGTAGATCTTGCCTTCATGTAATCTTTCCACTAATTCATCAATTGGGAGATCAACCAGCTCTATTTTATCAGCCATTTCAATTATTCGATCGGGTACAGTTTCTTTAACTTCAACACCAGTTATCTGGTGTATTATATCATTTATACTCTCTATATGCTGAATATTTAAAGTGGTATAGACATTTATACCGGCGTTGAGTAGTTCTTCCACATCGTTGTACCGTTTTAAATGTCTTACACCCTGAACATTAGTGTGAGCTAATTCATCGACCAAGACTATTCCAGGTTTTCTTGCTAAAACAGCATCAAGATCCAGCTCTTCTAATGTAATTCCTTTGTAGTCGATTTTTTCTCGAGGTATTACTTCTAAATCTTTAAGAAGTTCTTCTGTCTCTTTTCTACCATGTGTTTCTGCTAAACCAACAACTATATCTTTATTTTTCCCCTGTAAGACATGGGCTTCGCTGAGCATCTTATAGGTTTTACCTACTCCTGCTACATATCCCAGGAAGATCTTCAAATGCCCAATTTTATGGTCTTTTTTGAGTTCTTCCTCTTTTATTAGGTTTAAAAGTTCATCTGGATCCGGTCGTTTACGCTCTTTACTCATTTTTCCCTTTTATTCTTTATCTGACTTTCATTTTAAAGTTTGTCTAAAGCTATATTAAGTTTAAGCACGTTTATAATTGGATTTCCAGTTCCCAATGGTATTTCTTTGTTATCTTCAATGATTTTTATTACCTTTGATTCACTGATATTTCGTGCACTGGCAATTCGATGGACCTGTATCATGGCTGAATCCACATATATGTATCCTTCTAAGCCACTTGCAGAGGTTTCAACCAGATCAGCTGGTATAATGTCGTTGGGGTTCAAAGAATTTTCTGTCCTTATATTTTCCAGGTTCTGATTCACGTTATCAATTAGTTTTTGATTGGTGGGTCCTAAGTTGGATCCGCTGGAAGAACTGGAATTATAATCAATTGCTGAAGGTCTACCATGGAAGTACTGTGGACTGGTGAATTCCTGACCAATCAAAGTTGAACCAACTACAGTACCATTTACTTTAATTAGATTTCCATTGGCCTGATCTGGAAATGCAAGCTGAGAAATTCCCATAATCACCAGTGGATATACTAATCCCAAAAGCACAGTGAACACAGCAAGTAATACAATGGAATTTTTAATTTCTCCCATATTATGCACCTCCAAAGAAAGTGATTATCATATCAATTGCTTTGATTCCCACGAAGGGTATTATAAGCCCTCCAAAACCATATATCAAAAGATTCAATCCCAGTAGTCTTGATACTGATGATGTTGAACGGAATTTTACACCCCGAAGTGCAAGGGGGATTAACAGGGGGATCACTATGGCGTTGAAGATAACTGCTGACAGGACAGCACTGGATGGGGTGGAAAGTCCCATGATATTTAGAACACCCAGTTCTGGATATGTAATTGCAAATATAGCCGGTACAATAGCAAAGTACTTAGCAACATCGTTGGCTACACTGAAAGTGGTGAGTGCTCCTCTGGTTATAAGTATTTCTTTACCTATTTCTACTATGTCTAGTAATTTTGATGGTGATGAGTCCAGATCCACCATGTTAGCTGCTTCCCTTGCAGCAGAGGTGCCGGCGCTCATTGCTACGGCCACATCGGCCTGGGCTAGTGCAGGGGCATCGTTTGTACCGTCCCCAATCATAGCAACTAGATATTGCTGGTCACCAGATTGATACTGTCGGATCATTTCTAATTTTGTTTCGGGCTTTGCTTCTGCACTGAAATCATCTACACCTGCTTCTGCAGCTATTGATGCAGCGGTAAGCGGATTGTCACCAGTTATCATTATAGATTTAATTCCCATGTGCCGTAACTGTAGTAATCTGCTTTTGATACCCGTTTTAACTATATCCTTTAATCTGATAACACCTAATACCTTATTTGAATCTGCCACTACTAGAGGGGTGTCTCCTTTAACAGAAATCTTTTCAACTATTTGTTTTATTTCTGTGGAAATATTTCCTCCATTTGCTTCTATGAATCTTCCAATGGCGTCTGCTGATCCTTTCCTAATTTTTTTAGACCCAATATCAACCCCACTCATACAAGTTTCCGGTGTAAATGGAACGAAATGAGATTCTTCTGGAGGGTGGATATTCCTTCCTTTCACATTTAACTCCTTTTTCACCAGCTTAACTATGCTACGACCTTCTGGAGTTTCATCAGCCAAAGAAGATATTAATGCAGCTTCCATCAATTCTTTTGACTCTACACCTTCTGCTGAGATAAATTCAGTTGCCATACGGTTCCCTAAAGTGATAGTGCCGGTTTTATCTAGTAAAACAACACTTACATCTCCTGCAGCTTCCACTGCTCTGCCGCTTAAGGCAATGACATTTTGCTGCAGTAAACGGTCCATACCGGCTATTCCTATAGCAGGTAGAAGAGCTCCGATGGTAGTGGGCATTAGACATACCAATAAAGCAACAAGGATTGGTATAGAGATTGATATTCCCATATAACTTGAAAAGGCAGGTAGAGTTATTGTTACTGCTAAAAACACTACGGTTAGTCCGATAAGCAGTATCTCCAGTGCTCTTTCATTTGGTGTTTTCTGTCTTTTAGCACTTTCCACCATACCAATCATATTGTCTAGGAATGTTTCACCAGGGTCAACGGTTATTCTGACTTTGATTTCACCGGAAAGAAGTTTTGTACCCCCAGTAACACCACATTTATCTCCTCCGGATTCTCTCAC
>JAJRAE010000127.1 GCA_028682985.1 Methanobacterium sp. | reverse complement strand
CTCCAGTTCTTGTAAGTTTCTTGCGACTTTTTCCTTTTCTGATTTTATATCAATCATCTCCTTCTTTAGGGTAGGAACCAATTATTTTTATTGATTCTACTATTGGTTTAATAGTATTTAAAATATTCATGATCATTTCCTCTTCCCTATGACCCTCAAAATCTACATAGAAACGGTACCTTCCCAGCTTTTCTTTGGACGGACGGGACTCAATTTTGGTCAAGTTAATATTTTCCTCTGCAAATATTCCTAAAATCTCATATAAACCTCCCGGTTTGTCCTCATTGAGAGAAAATACCAGGGATGTTTTATCTTCACCAGTTATTGTGTGGTCATCCTTGCTAATAAGTACAAAACGGGTTAAGTTATTTTTATAATCCTGAATATTTTGCGCTGCTATCTTCAAATTATTTAATTCAGCCGCTCTACTAGTTCCAATGGCAGCGTATGTCTTTTTTCCCACTATTAGTTCTGCTGCTTTAGAAGTGCTGGTAGCTGAGTGTATCTCGACATCCATTTTCTCTATAAATTTACGGCACTGGGATAGTGCCTGCCAATGGGAATAGATGATTTCAATATCTTCTATTTCAGATTCTGGATTAACTAGTAGATTGTGGCTAATGGGAAGGATGATTTCCCTTTTAATCTTTAAGTCATAATCGTTGGTGAGTAGATCTAGAGTTACTCCTACCGAGCCTTCTATTGAGTTTTCCATGGGCACCACTCCACAATCCATTAAATCATTTTTAACCGCTTTTAAAACTTCATTTATAGAGTTAAATGCCTGGTGTTTTCCATTTATGGATAGCGCTGCCTCCTCGGTAAATGTGCCTGCTGGTCCTAAGTATCCAATTTTCATCATCATTACCTTTTAATTCATTTTATTTTAGTAAAGCCCGCCCTCTAGATAATTGCTAATCTTATCGGTGGTTGACTGGTGTACTCTTCTTATCACCGCTTTTCCATCCTCATATTTAAGTGCCACCGCTATAACTCCTAGATCACGGAGATGTCGCAAAAATTCCTCCACTTCCTGTTGGTTATCTGCATCCATTATCAGGTCTTCACCAGCCACTTCACCTGCTGCCACAGTCCTTATGGTTTCTATCATGGGATAAAGTATTGATTCCCCCAGTCTTTGCGCTCTGTCTTTCATTTCTTCATTTGATTCTTTCATTTCATATGATTGAAATCCTTCCCTGATCACTCTGCTGAAGAAGAATGCTTTACCCA
The DNA here is from genome assembly GCA_028682985.1 of Methanobacterium sp. Taxonomy (GTDB): domain Archaea; phylum Methanobacteriota; class Methanobacteria; order Methanobacteriales; family Methanobacteriaceae; genus Methanobacterium_A. Next base: position 4,349 of record JAJRAE010000127.1, on the reverse strand, counting down.
AGTCAAATGGGAATTTAAAGGCGTATATTAATTCATCGTCATGTGCCTGGGAAGAAGTGTATTTAAGAGGTGCTATATCCATTTGGGGGTCTTTCATGACCACTCCCTCTCTTCCATCTTCACCCAGCTTCTTAACCAGCTCCAGTATCTGAGAAGGGTCATCAACGGAGTACATACCCAGCAGTTTGACTGCCGGCAATTCATATTTATCCAATATCTCCCCCTTTTTCGGGATGGATAGAGGTTTGCCCGTGAGTTTCTCCCTTAAATCAAATATTCTAAAGCCTAGTTTGCCTATTTCTGGGTAGTAATGAGATACGTAGGGGTTATCTGTGCCCAGCATCTCCCCGCAGATAATTAAATCAGGATAATCCTGGAAAAAACTGGTTAAATCCATTATTTTCGGTGCCTTTTTGGTGGTGTAAGGACATACATAACCGCCCCTGGTGAAGGCAACTATTTCGGAATTAATAAATGCAATGCGGACGTTGTATCCATTCATCTTTTCTTCAACAGCGATTTCTTTACTAAAATGGGATTTAAGAGTATCTCCCAGCATAAGGGTCCTTCTGATCTTGGGAAATCCCCTTACCACATCTATCTCATCATGGAGAGAGATCATGGTTCCTGACTCTATTTTCCCCACTGTCTTTCGGAACTGTAAAGCGGTTATAAACCTGTTTTGATAAAACTTCAGATTACCCTTTTTATAGGCTAAAACAAGTTTTTCAGATTCTATCCCCAGTATCTGGGGAAGTTTATCCCTTATAAAGTCTTGTAGGGAAATTTCGATTTCATCACCGCAGTTAGTGCATTTAAAAAAAAATTGGTCAGGTGCGATTTTATCGTGCCTGAGATTCATTTTATTACTGCATTTTGGACAATTAATGGCGGAGATTTCAATTTACCTCCTCAAGCTCTACAATGAGTTTCATTAAATCTGTTTTGGTAATAACACCAGTCAGATTATCATTCTCCAGAACAGGCATTCCACTGAAATTGTTGTCCACCATAACTTTGGATACTTCTTCAATTGAAGCAGATTCCGGTATGGTTTTAACATTCTGAGTCATAATGTCCTCTACTAACAGATTCCTTATTCTGGCTGGTTTGTATTTATCTGGAACTACCTTTCGGAAGGATATCATGGATCGGGCTATGTCTTTGGCTGTTACTATTCCTTCCAGCTCATCTTCCTCCATTACCGGCAGTCTTCCAATGTCTTCATCAAATATCATCCTTCGGGCGTGTACCAGCCTATCCTGGGGGCTGATGGTCATGGGTTTGGGAGTCATTCTATTTGCTACCTTTATTTCCTGGAATGACCGTCCATTACAGGTGTTAATGAAGTCTGTTTTGGTGAGCATGCCCACTATTTCCCCATCATCCAACACCGGAATTCCCCCTATCTTGTTTTCAATCATAAGCTGCGCAGCGATGCCTATGCCTTTTGCGCTTTCAATGGTCAGAGGATTATGGGTCATTACGGTAGAGACGTGGAAATGGGATGGTGCCAGATTTCCGTATCTGGATGATCCTAATCGACGGGCTATATCCTTCTCTGTCATGATTCCCACCAGCTCTTTTACATTATTATGATTGGTGTTTACCACCGGGAGTCTGGAGATCTTATGCTTTTTCATAAGTTTTAGGGCGTCCTGGATGTTCTGATCTTTATCCACTAAAAACACTTTTCTGCTCATTATATCTTTTACATGCATTTTTTTCTCCTCTCTATCTCTTTAATGAAATTGGTTATTGTATACCCCTTATAAGGTCCGTTTTGGTGATGATTCCCACTATTTCTCCATCATTTACAACCGATAGCACGCTGAGCCTTTCTTTAATCATCAGTTCTCCTGCTTTTGCAGCGTCCTCTTCCTGTCCTATGGTGGTTAGATCGTTCTTCATTATATCTCCAGCAGTGAACATGGAGATTAATCTGAAATTTTTCTTATCTTTTCCATTGGAATTTCTGATGAAATAGATTTTTTCAACTGCAACTCCCATCTCTGGATCCTCAACTGAGGCAAAGGAAATATTTTCGGGTGTGATTATACCAACAGGCTGATTATCTCGTATAACCACAATTTTACTGATTTGATTTTCTTCCATCACCCCTATTACATGGGCTATGCTGTGATTTTCGTTAACTGTTATCACATCTTTACTCATCAGGTCGGATACTTTCCATCTACCCGGGTATTTGGTGTTGTAGAAATTAAGAAGGTCAGTTTTGGTTATGATTCCTGCTAATCCATCATCATCCACTACAGGTATGGAGCTTATTCGGTTTTTTAACATTAATTCTACCACATTTCTGATATCATTCTCTGGATTGGTAGTTATGAGGTTTTCTGACATGGTACGCCCAATTAATATTTTATCAATTGGTCTTCTTTTCCAGTCTGGCCCATTACCCTTCATTTTTCGGCTTAAGTCTTTTTCTGTAACAATTCCAACAGGTTTTCCTTCTGAGTCTAACACAACAACCCGACTCAGCCCATGTTTCAGCATAAGATTTCGGGCATGACTCACCTGCTCGTTTTCCTGCATAACTATTACTTCATCGTTCATTACATCTTCAACTTTCATATCCATCACCGTTTATAGGGTATTTATTTAATTTTCTTTTTAAACGCAGAAAGCTCTTAATATATCACTTTCTGTTATAATTCCCTGTAATTCATCACCATGAACTACTGGCAACCCACCCATTCCTTTATCCTGCATTATCTGACATATATCACCAAGCCGGCTTCTTGAAGTTGTGGATAATACTTCTTTCTCCATTATATCGCTGATATAAGTGTTTAAAACATCTTCGGCATTACCATTGCTGTTGAATGCACGGTTTTCTCCTAAAAATTCCATGATATCTGTGGCGGTAACTATTCCAACTATCTTCTCTTTTTCAGGATGGGGGGTTTTTCTCTCTTCTCCCACTACCGGTACTCGGCGCAGTTTGTTTCTGACCATTATTTTAGAAGCGCCTTCTATTCGGGTGCCTGGTGTTGTGAACATTACATGGTCTGTCATATAGTCTTCCACTATTTCATCGGTGAGCACTCCCGCCATTAGAGTTACGAAATCTCTTTCAGATACTATTCCTACAATCTTGTCCTGTGAATCCACCACGGGTAGGGCTCCTACCCCCCTTTTTAACATATTGGCTATAGCATCTCCCACAGAATCTTTATCCCTGAGAATAAAAACTTCTCTGGTCATTATTTCTTTAACTGATTCATTTACTGCAGCTAAAAAGTTCCCCTGGTATTTTTCTTCCAGAATCTTGTACTTATCCCCACCACCTAAGAAATCCAGGATATCCATGGAGGTAACTATCCCCTTAAGTTTGCCAGTTCCAGGATCTGTAATAGGAAGTCTTCTGAAATGGTTTTTAACCATGGTTTCAGCTGCTTCCTGTATGGTTATGGTTTGAGGTGCGGTTATAACCTCTCTGCGGGCTATACTCATCACATCCCCTTCATGTTCTGAGGTTCGTGTTTTAAATTCTAATGGACCTCGGTCCATTGATTTTACCAGGTTTATAGCTTGTTTTCTTCTCATTAGTACACCTTCATTAGATAATACTTTATCATCAAAATTTATTTTTAAAATATTTTTAAAAAATTAGTTTTAATATTTATATCTGCTATTGAGTAGATATTCATTCCAGATAAGACCATAAAATATCTTCTCTTGCGATAATACCAATTAAATCGGATTTTATAGCTCTATTTGGCTCATGTTTAACATATACTGGATTTTCCACTACTGGTAGTCTTCCTATGTCGTATTCAATCATCAATTGTGCTACTTCAGGAATTTTATTTTCCACGGTGGTGACCAGAGGTGGGGTCTTCATAATCTTTTCCACTCTAATAGAGCGTTTTACTTCACCGGATTCTTTACCTATTCTAACATGACCGGAGTTTATTATGTCTTTCCTGGTTATTATTCCAATTAATTTCTTGTTCTTAATAACTGGAAGACCGGAAAACCCAGTTTCATCCATTAAATCCCATACTTTGGATATGGATTCATCATATGTACAGGATACTACGTTTGAGGTAAAGATTTCACCTATATTATTTTTATTAGGCTTTATTCCATTGAATAAGAATTTTCGTAGTATATCTACCAAACTGACAATTCCTACCAGGTGCATGTTTTCAGTTGATTCCACCACGGGTGCCTGTTTGACATCTGCTTTAATTAATTTCCGGGCAAGCTGGTGGATATCTTCATCTGGTGTGCTTATCAGCTTGGGTTTTTCCATTATTCCCCGGGCATCTATGTTTGATTTTGTGGCGGAAATATTCATCATATCACCCCGGGTAATGATT
>JAJRAE010000196.1 GCA_028682985.1 Methanobacterium sp. | reverse complement strand
CATTCATCTGGTTATAGGATACTTCAATACTTTTATTTGAAGCTGTGCCATCAGGTGATTCCACTTCACAGAGAATGGTGGGAATCTGGCCTGTGTTGCATGCTGCAATTAGGGTACCAGGGTTGTATATGTGGGCCATTAATTCAGAATTTGACTTCTTATTAATGTATACCGCAATTTTCGAGCTGGCCACACTGAGGAAATATATAACAGAATCCTTGGCCGGATGGGTGCTGGTTGCATGAAAATCAGCCAGTGATTTAATTTTAAGTTCTTTAGCCCTTTTTAAAACTATATTGGTGGGGGTTCCTGGTTCATCTGCAACCAGGTTTAGATTTTTGCCCCTGAACAGTTTTGAATTCTGTGCCGTGGCTGAAGGAGCTACAAATGGAATTACATAAACAGTTCCATTGATATCAGTCTTATTCAGTTCATTAACTATTTTTAATGCAGCTATCTGTGGTGGTATTTCATTTCCATGTACCCCTGCAGTTATCATTACCCTGGGTTTGGATCCATCTCCCAGCTTAATTAGGGGAACTCCCCTACTTGCTGATTCGATGATTTCGTTATTCAAAGGATTTTCAAATATATAATTCATGATTTCCCGGTTGTGGGTAATATCCCCTCCGGATACATCTTTTATAATTTCAATTTCCGCATTATGATTTATTTGGTTGGCTTTTCTATTTCCATCCCCGGTTAATATTTTAATCCAGTAAAATAAATTGCCCATAAGGGTGTAATAATAGATTTCCCATCTACTTGGTAATTTTCCTTCAATAGGCAGTTTTATATCTTCCATAATAATCAAGTAACATATTTTGAGTTATGATTTATTCATTTAAAATAAAATCTGGTCACATATATAGTTTCCGTACCTTCAAGTAGTCATCCCAGTAATTTATATTCGTCAACTCCCCTTTATGAACCGGGGACACACCATAAAATACCACACCATCATCAAGCATATCTCCCAATATGGGGTTAAGATTATCATTTTTTTGAGGTAAATAATTCTTTAAAAGAAAGGAGTGACATACAAAGGGCATTCCCAGACCCATAGTGGATTTGAGATAACCATCATCCCTTCTTGCGAGAATTGAAACTATATTTTCCTGATCTGGATAATTTTGCACCTGACTGATGAGCCGATTCATACTTCGGATGGAAACTGTAGGTTGGTCAGCTGCCACACAGAGACATAATCCATCTTCTTTAATATTATTAACCCCATTAAGAAGGGTTTCTGATAATTGAACCTCTGGATTGGCATTGGAGATTATCTTTATATTCTCCTGATTATAATTTTCTAAAACAACCCTTATTTTGGAACTATAATGTCCAAGTACCACAACACACTGCTCTATCTGTGTTTTTAACACATTATCTAAGGTGCGAATTATAACCGGTTTTCCCTGCAGGTCCAGGAGTAATTTATGATGAAAATTCAATCCTAATCTTTTCTGGTCCTCTTGCATTCTCCTATTTTTACCAGCAGCAGTTACAATGGCGGATATCATGATCTTTCTATACATTAATTAAAAAATAAAATAAAGTTAAGGGTCTATCTTAACTCAATTATCTGGGCATAGATGGTGGACATTCCAGCTCCATCATCTCCACCGTCACTCCACATTACAATCTTCACCGGATAATTCCCGGTATTTTCCACGATTATACCGGTGATAAGGTCTGCATAATTGTCTACTGCATTCTGGTAATCATCAGTGGTACCGATTGGTCGGGGGAACCCTGCGCCTAATACTGCATCTCTCAGAGCCCTTCCTGGTGGGCAGGTACCGTGACTGGCCCATTTCACTGTGGCTTTTGGGTCTGGATCGTAAACTGCATAGTAATATACATCGTTACTTCCATGAGCTAAGCTGTGTGGGGGTACGACTGTATTATTCCAGGCTTTTATAAATTGATTAGCGTTATGGGCTCGGGCGACATTATCCAGTTCAGCATAGTAGTTCATGGTGGTGGATGTTTCACTGATAACTGTTTGGGTGGTCGAGCCGTTGTACACGGTTATGGGCTGGTCTGGTGGATGGGTTTGCATATCTTTTATCACGCTTTCACCAAAGACAGTAGGTATTTCGTTGGGGTATATGATGTTTCTGCCGTCGTTAAAGTTGGATAAGGAGTAGTCCAGTGCGGTGGTGTTTCCCACTTCGGTGTTGTTGTACCAGCTTTCAAATTCAGTAAGGGTCTTAAAGTCGTGTGGAATAGTTTCATTACTGAAATCTTTTTTGGAAACAGATTTTATAGTCTTATTTCCTTGTTTAATATCTATTCCATTATCTGTTTTAACAGCTATTGTGTACGGCACCTTATAACCCCATACAAATGTGGGGTTGGTCACAATAAGTTTGCCGTCCTGCACGGTCAACATTCCCGGACCTTTAATACCATTAGCAACTCCGTTATCTGAAATTCCACTACCTGTTATATTTTTAATTGGAGTAGGCGCTGCTCCTGTGGTTAAACTGGTATATATTTCCCAGAACTGGAGTTTTTTAGCATATTCCACCAGGTATTCGGGGTGATACACTAGCGGTGCTTTTCGTATTTTATTATTATCAACAACAGCGGTTCCGTTGCTCACTGTATCCCCTATTGTCACTGAAGCTATTTCTGTCGGGTCCTGTGGAGGTATGTATTTTCCAACGGCAATTCCCACAGGATACATTGCCGCACCTATAATCAGTAAAGCCACTATAATTATCAGGGGATGTTTTAAGAAACTGGACAGGATAACACACTCCATTTATTCATATTTTTGCTTAAAAAAAGATCTAAAGTTTTATTTAAATATCTAATATTATATTTCACTAAATCAATCATATCCAAAACAGCCTACTATAATTTTTATCAACATGTTGTAAGTTCAATTTAATTCCATTATAAATTAATTTTTTCAGTTAATTTTAATATTCAATTT
>JAJRAE010000165.1 GCA_028682985.1 Methanobacterium sp. | reverse complement strand
GGGGAATAAGGGAAACAGTGATTCATAAGAAGACTGGTTTGCACAGTGAACGGGATGAGGAACTATTTGCAGAAGCAACCAGGCAACTGCTATCCCGGGATCTGGAAAGATACACCATGTCACAGAACTCAGTTAAAGTTGTTGAAGATAACTGGACTTTTGATGATGCCGGTGAAAGGCTGTTATGGCATTTAAACCGGGTAATTGATAGGGTGTAAATTTGGGAGCTAATAAAAAATGTATCCACTGGTTTCTGTTATAATCCTAAACTGGAATGGCTGGAAAGACACCCTGGAATGCCTGGAATCCCTTTACCAGATCAAATACCCCAACTACAAGGTGATACTGGTAGACAATTACTCTCAGGACCAATCCCTAAAGAAAATCCGCCAGTACTGCCGGGGACAAATACCAGTAGAAACCAAATTCTTCAAATACCAGAAACACAACAAACCCATCAAAATCAGAGAAATAACCAATCAGGAAGCAGATTTCAAAGAAACTGAAGCTAATTCATTAGACAGTACTAACCCTGCTTTAACCTTGATAAAAAACGATGCAAACTATGGGTTTGCCCTTGGAAACAATATTGCCATGGAATACACCCTTAATAAGGATAATCCAGATTATATTCTGCTGTTAAATAATGACACCATTGTAACCCCCGAATTTTTAAGTGAGATGGTTAAGGCAGGTGAATCTGATGAAAAAACTGGAATGGTTGGTTGTAAGTTATTAAACGCATTTAACCCAACAGTTATTGATTCCACCGGCCATGTGATAAGTTGGGGTCGAATTGTTGATCGGGGGCATGGCGAAGTTGATAAAGGTCAGTATGATGAACAACTGGAAGTGATGGGCGTTATGGCAGCTGCCGCTCTTTATAATAAGGAAATGCTCCTGGAAACAGGACTACTGGATACCAGCTACGTGACCTTGGGTGAAGATGCGGATCTCTCATGGAGAGCACATAATCAGGGATGGAAGGCAATATACACCCCAAACGCTATAATCTATCATAAAAGGGGTCAAGCTATAACTAAAAAGGATGTTATCCCTGAAATGACGGTTTTAAGTCTTAAAAACACTGCTGAATATGTTTCTCGTTATGGGAATGTGAAGAATAAACTGGCATTCCTGCTCCTGATTACCAAAGAAGCCTTATATGTATTGGCTGGTAGTATTATAGGGAAAAATTCAGTCAGTATTCGAAAATATTCAAGTACACTTGTGAAATCTTACAGCAAGATAATAAAAAACATCTAAACTCATATTAATGGAGATATTTATGAATCCACTGGTTTCTGTTATAATTCTAAACTGGAATGGTTGGAAAGATACCCTGGAATGCCTGGAATCCCTTTACCAGATCAACTACCCCAACTACAATGTGATTCTGGTAGACAACCACTCTCAGGACCAATCACTAGAAAAAATAAGAGAATACTGCCAGGGACAAATACCATTAGAAACCAAATTCGTTAAATACCAGGAAAACAACAAACCCATCAAAATCAGAGAACTAACCAACCAGCAAACGGGAAAAGCAGAACAAGAAATAACTGGATACAAAAAAGGAAAAGAAATAACAGAACCAGGAAAAAATGAATTCTCTAAAAAAGATAACTCTAAACCTGTTTTAACCTTACTTAAAAATGATGCCAATTATGGTTTTGCCCCGGGCAATAATATTGCCATCAATTATACCTTGAAAGCATATAATCCAGATTATATATTCCTCTTAAACAATGATACCGTAGTAGATCCTAATTTTCTAGACAAACTGGTTGATTCATCCCAGAATGATCCTGAAATAGCGGTTGCTGGTCCTTTAATTTATTACTATGATTTCAAAGGCAGAACTGATGTGGTTGCGAATTTAGGGGGAAAAATTAATCTATCTAAATATCCCGGATATTATGATTTATCAGATGATAATAGTGTGGATGATTTTTCTGAGGATCTGATTGAGTGCGACTGGATTTCAGGAGCTGGTTTACTTCTGAAGGTAAAAAATTCGCCTGTTAAACATTTAAATGAAAAGCTGTTCTTTGGTTGTGAAGATATTGATCTGGCCTTAAATTTGAAGGAATATGGATATAAATCCGTTCTAGTTAAAGATGCTTTCCTGTGGCATAAAGAGGGTGTTTCGAGGAGGAAAAGAAGTTCAGAGGGAATTAAACGGGCTTTGATGGAAATACGGTCTAATTTAACTTTTCTAAAAGCCCATCAAAACCATTTTTATTTATATCTGCCTGTATATCTCATTCAAATCTTTATTCTGTATATAAGAGTAATAATTGGGCGGGATTGATTATTTCTGGTTAAGGTTATTTTAGAATTATCCACTATAATTCGCTTATTTCCTCCCTATCTTTTAATCAATTTTCTATCCCTTAAATACTGGATAGCCTGATTAAATCCATCTATCATAGTCTGGTAGGTAAATCCTTCTTCAATAATTTTTTTTGAAGCCTTTCCCATTTTTTCTTCTTGTTCAGGATTTTTAAGTATCTTGAAAAGTACCTGGTAGAGTATCTCTTCATTTTTCTCCGGCACTACAAACCCGTTAATCCCTTCTTTGATCATAAAGGTGGTTCCCACAGCATCACTGGTGACCACCGGTTTTTCGAAGTACATGGCCTCGTTAACCACCAGTGGGCAGGCATCAGCATGGTGGGTGGTGATGGAGGGTAGAACAAATACATTGGATAAAAGGTAGTAAGCACCCAGCATCTGATTATCCACATTACCCTGGAAAAATACCTGTTCCTCGACATTTAAATCTTTGGCAAGATTTTTAAGTTGTATTAAACATTCACCTTCGCCCACTACAACCAGAACTGCATCATTCCCCTTCCCATGCAGCTTGGCAAAGGCACGTATTAAATATTGAACCCCTTTAAGTTTAATAAGACGCCCCACAAACAGAATAACCTTCTTATTTTCAATACCGAGTTCGGCAGCTATTTTATCCCTGTTTATTTTATCCTCGTCTTTATATTCCAGGTTGCTGACGTTGGGCATAATAAATATTTTCTCTGGGGAGACTCCCAGTCCGGTGAAGAATTCCCGATGTTTGATGCCTGGGACCAGTATAGCATCAGCCCCCCTCGAAATAACACCCGCTATAAACTTAGCCAGCTTCCTTTTAGGAGTGTTCACATTCCAGTCCCAATCCTCCCTCCACAGAACGAACGGCTTCCCCTTCAACTTCACCACCAGATAGTACATTGTAGTTTCAATAACATCAGTGGGTGTGTCCCAGCTTCCGCCTACAAAAATATCATATTCTCCCATAGCCCTCCTGATGGCGCTCCAGGCAACTCCCCACCTGTTCCGTGCCACATGATAATTTATTCCCTCCATCCCGGGAATTTTATTTGAAAATTCGGTGCCATAAGTCTGGTTGTAGCCTTCTACATTGGTAAACCAGAATTCCAGGTTATATTTCCTGTTTAAATCGTGGAAGAATGGCTTCCGGTACCACATGGCGGTGTGGTGTACGAATAAAATTTTTAAATCTTTATTCTCCTCTAGCTCCATAATATGCGGCTTCCCCCATTATCGTAAATCCTGCTTTTACCATCTAAAAGGAATAGGTAAGGTCTTATATCCGCCCGTATGAAGTCATCACCCATATCAATTAACTGACCATCGTTCACATTCACATATCCCAGATAGAAGTATCCAGTATCCGCTGTTTTGTTCCAGCCAAAGTAAGAGCTATTGATGTTTTGACTGGTTATATCTGTTCCATAAGCTGTTAAAAATCTGGCAACCTCCCTTCCATCAGAGTAGATGGTGAAGTTATTTATCTGGTTTCTATATAACCACTGGGCAGATACAATTTCGCTATCGTAGATGTAGTTGCCCTGCCGTACTATGCTGTTATTTTCATAGTCTGAGGAGTAGGGCTCGCCCAGCAAGCTGTACTGAAGATATGTTACACAGGTAAAGAGAGCTATTAAAAGGATCAAGAGCAGGTAGACATCCCATTTAGGTTTCTTTAAACATCGGGCTATGAATATACCCCCAATAACAAATACTGGTGATAAAAATATTAATAACTGGAAGAAAAGCCGGGCCACGTCATAGGCTATTGAAATATAGGGCAGGGCCACAAATAGTACCAATAAAACCAGGGATATCACAATTCCCAGTAGGAACTCCGTGGTGAATTTCTCATGGTAATAACGGAACCTGCGGATTATGGCAATGAGCCCAATCAGAATGGTTGCGAATATCATATCATGG
>JAJRAE010000168.1 GCA_028682985.1 Methanobacterium sp. | reverse complement strand
TAGCAGGCCCTGCTTTAGGAGCAATACCCCTGGTAACTGCGGTGTCAATTGAAAGTGGGATACCCATGCTCATGATCAGATCAGCCAAGAAGAGCTATGGAACATCCCGGCTCATAGAGGGAGATATCCAAAACGGTGATCAGGTTGTGGTTTTAGAGGATGTTACCACCACAGGAAACTCCCTCTTAAATGCTATAGAAGCAATTTTAAAGGCTGGTGGTATTATACACAGGGCTTTTGTAATTGTAGACAGGTCAGAAGGAGCAATGGACGTATTTAAAGAAAAGGGATTTGAATTCGAACCCCTAATCACCATTGATGAATTGAGATAGCTTTTATGATTACAAAATAAGATTATTAATTCCCTATTTTTATTTTACTCAGTTATGGGCGTGTTTAACCAGATGACCCAGTTCAGGTAGAACAATTTTCATACCTAGATTCACAGCGTTAGGTGAACCAGGCATGGCTATTATAACTGTCTTCTTATACACCCCGGCGGTGGCCCGGGTTAGAAGAGCCCCGTAACCCAACTCCTGATAGGTTTCATAACGGAATATCTCTCCAAATCCATCCAGCTCTTTTTCAAATAGTGTTCTGAGGGTTTCTATAGTTATATCCCTTTCACCTATACCGGTACCTCCGGTGGTGATTATAACATCAGCACCTACATCAATCAGGTCTTCCACTAATTTTAGAAGTTCAACTCCATCATCTGGTATAATATTATAAGATACCAGTTCATGATTATCAATGGACTCTAAAATAATATTACCTGATATGTCTTCTTCGTTAGATTTATTATATCTGGAATCGCTTAGAGTTATAACTCCTATTTTAACTTTTATTGGAGATTTTCTCCGGTGTTCATCCATACTTTTACTGGTCATGCTGGGGGCTCCTAACAATTATTTGATAATAAGATTATTTAATTGACTCCTTTTTAGATGTTGGGGATAATTCAAAAAGATTTTAAGTAAACATATCTACATTTAACTAATAAAAAGTATTAAAACTATTTAAATTATTTAAATCTTTAAAATGAGTTTAACAAGTTTAAATGTTTAAAGGGTTTGAGGGAAAGCATAAGGTCCAAATCGGAGGCGGTTTATTCCGTTGCGAAAGAATCAAAAGGAGTCTTAATATGCCTTCCCTCAGCAGTATTTTTATACTTAATAGCATAAATACCTTTGGTAGCACACTCGGTTAAAATTGCAAAAAAGGATCAATGCAATTATAACACTAAAATAAACATTTATTAAAAAGATAAGGGTATTATATCTCATTATTATTTCTTTAAAGCAAAATTAAATCATCTAAGAAGGTTTAAAAATATGTCTAAAAAAGTTTATGTCCTGGATAGTTCTGGAATTATCGGGGGATTCATCTCAAGTGAAAATCCAAACTACACCACCAGCCAGGTGATAAGGGAAATAAAGGATATAAAATCACAGTTAATCTTGGAAGATGCTATAGATAAACATTACATAACCATAAAGGAACCGGATAATGATGATATTGAAAATATTAATGAAGTAATAAAAAGATCCGGCGACTTGATGAGACTTTCTGATGTTGATAGAAACATAATAGCCCTGGCTTTTCACCTTAAAAAAGAGGGCTGTAATCCCACAGTTATTACAGATGATTACTCCATACAGAACGTGTTAAAAATAATGGAACTACCATTCAGAAGTGTAATTACCCATGGAATAGATGATGTGGTGGGTTGGATAAAATTCTGTAAAGGCTGTCGCAAAATATATCCATCAGATTACTCGGAAACCGATTGTGAAATATGTGGATCTCCCATAAAAAGAAAGAGAACCAGAAAACCAAATAAGGAAAAATCTCAAGGTTAAATTTAGATGAAAATTGGTATTGTAGTACATGGGCCCGGAATAGTTGATTCTGGATACGCCCTGAAATTAATGGACCTCTTATCCAAACATGGGGAAATTAAAGCACGATTAGGTGGTACCATGGGACGGACAGCAGTGATAGATGCCCATCTGGAGAATGTTGTAGATATAAATCATAAACTGCTGCCCAGCCAATCTATAAACAAATTCATAGAAGAAGGAATGGATGTAATTTTCCTGTTGAACTATGGTAAATCCAGTACAACTGGACACACATTCGGATTTAAGGTGCTGGGAAAATGCAATCAGCCCCCTTTGATCCAGATTGAAAGACCAGGGGAACCTGATGGAAGTGTTGTATCATGGGATCCTGAATTAGACAGATTTGCAGAAATTATAGCCCAAGAATTAAAACTTAGATTAATAAAAAAAGCACAGATTATTAAGGAAATTAAAAAGGGAACAGGCAGTCGTCAGGATGGAGCTTTAACCTTCCGTAAAATTGCCGGTGTTTCACCCCATGAAAACATATTTGTAAATAACATGGTAGTGGGGAAATCACAATCATCCCAGGTAACCCTGGTAGCCCAAGATGGATGTATAACACAAATAATAGGTGGAGAACTAAAAGAACATGGAGCAGAGAAACTAGGCAGAATTGATCTAGAGAAGGTCATTGTAAAAACAGGACTACTCCGAAAAACACACGTTCAACCCAGAGTATTTGATAAAAAACAAAATGAATTAACTAAAAATAAAACATTTAAGGTAGCCTATCTTGATCATGCAGCGTACGATATATACACGCTTAGAAAAGCAGATTTGGTGGTTACAGTAGGTGATGATACCACACTGGTAGCTGCCGATATCTTATTCAGATTCAACGTTCCCATATTTGGAATTACCGATGGAGACTTGGATAAAGTGGTTGAACAAGGTTACAAAGCCCCCGGATCTGTAATAATAGAACTGGAACAGGGATGGGACGATATTATTGGTGAAAAAATCCATAATGAATGTTTTAAAAGAAAAGAAACCATTAAAACTGATAATATAGAAAATTTTAAAAATGAATTAATACAGATAATAAAACAGGAAACTCAAAACTTTAAAATCATAGAATAAATAGTACCCTTCTCATAATAATTAAAGGAAAAAAATTTATTTTTCTGGTATTTGTAAAAAAACTGACTGAGGAATATCATTGGATTTAAAAAATCTTATTAATTCTATTAGAAATTTCGAGGGCATAACCCGGAAAAACATGATCAAGGAAGTAACCGGGCAGCTAAAGGACAGCTACAACATCACAGGTAGGACAGTAATAGGGTTTGGAGACGATGCATCTGCTATAGATGTAGGGAACAATCAACTTCTACTACTTGCAACCGACGGGATGTGGGGTAAGCTAATGGAAGCAGACCCCTGGTGGGCTGGATACTGCTCAGTACTGGTGAATGTGAATGATATAGCTGCCATGGGAGGTATACCACTTGGTATGACTAATGTTCTATCAGTGAACAATCCTGAAACCTGTAAAGAGATAATGAACGGTATTAATGAAGGGGTTAAGAAATTTGGAGTGCCCATGGTGGGGGGACATTTACACCCGGACACCCCCTATAATTCACTCGACGTAGCCATAACCGGCATCATCAATAAGGAAGATATAATAACCAGTGGAGGGGCCCAGGTAGGTGATCAGGTACTGGTTGCCGTGGATCTCGATGGAAAACCCCACCCAAAATTTTACCTAAACTGGGATACTACCACCTTTAAAAGCAAGGAACTGGTACAGGATCAGATTAAAGCATTAAACCGATTAGCCGGAAAACATCTGGTAACAGCAGGAAAGGATATTAGCAACCCCGGCACACTAGGCACTTTGGGAATGCTTCTAGAAGCGTCCGGTGTAGGTGCTTACCTGGAACTTGAGAAAATACCCCGAGCTAATGGCATACCCTGGGATGATTGGCTTAAGATGTACCCCGGAGCAGGATTTATATTAACCGCACCGCAAGAACAGGTAGAGGAATGTATCAAATTACTGGCAGAGGTAAACATAACCACCAGGGTAGCTGGGGAAATAATTGAAGATGAAAAACTGTTTTTATCTTACCAGAACCAGGAAGAAATATTATTTGACTTTAAAACTGATAGAATAATGGGTGTCAGGGAAGAAATCAAAAATTAGTTTAATAACATAAAAACTAAATCATTATCAACATAATCCAAAAAAGAAAAGGAATTAATAATCATTGGTCAAGAAAGTTGTTTTAAAAATTAAATTCATATTATTTGTGAGAGGTTTTTTTCCATGCAGGTTAAAATAAATGGGGAGAAAATAGACCTTCCAGAAGGTTCCACCATCAAAGATGCCATAGAAACATCAGAAGCACCCTACAATAAGGGCTGTGTTCTGGGCCTGGTAAAGGGAACTGAAGAGGTCGAACAATACGTAAACAAATACAGCATAAAAACAACCAAGGGTAGTATCATCATTGAACTCTTGCCTGAAGCTCCGGATGAGATAAAGAACACTTGGAAAAAGCGATATCGGGAATTTGAAAACCTGCGAATCAGATGGACCACCTCTAATGATGTGGCGATCGGCCCCATAAAAACCGAACTGGAACCAACACATGAAGAACACCAGTATAAGAGATGGGATGTAGTTATTAGTCTTTCAGGCTTCACAGCAGAGGCTACCCATATTATACTAATTAAAGATAAAAGCAAGGCAGTTTATGGAGTTCCAGAAACAGGAAACAATCATAACGGAGTTTTCGCCCAGGTAGTGGGTGGTAAAAGAAC
>JAJRAE010000087.1 GCA_028682985.1 Methanobacterium sp. | reverse complement strand
GTGTGGATGACCCCTGATGAATTCATTATCATAGATGATAAACCAGGAAACCGAGCCTACCCCTCAAGCATAAACCAGGTATACGGGTACTGCCTGGCCTTCAAAGATTCCGTCCCCGAGGAAAGGAGGATAGTGGCATCACTCCGGGAGCGGGGAACAGATAACATATTCTGGTCATCTTATTTTGACGATGCCGCAGAAAAGGCGGTAAAAGATATAATACACCGATTACATGGGCTTTTAAATGGCACGGTGGAATATATCCCCACTAAAAATCCTAAAAAATGTCGAAGCTGCCGTTTCAGCTCCCGATGTGATCGGAAAGCCGGTTTTTAAATGATAAAATTGGTTAATATCCCATCTTTGCCTAATGGGTAAATTTAAATACTAAATTCAACTTAAAGCACTTTACCGCAAATGCGGATTAAATCTCTATTTTAAATAAATTCAAGTCCCGTAGGGTAGTGGTAATCCTTCTGGCCTTTGGAGCCGGAGACAGCGGTTCGACTCCGCTCGGGACTATACTAATTTTTGATGGCTGGTAATTTCCATGGAAAACGTACTGGTAGTCGGTGTGAATACCCGGGCAGTGGCCTGCTCCTTAAAGAGGAGGGGATACAATGTATATTCAGCTGATTACTTTGGGGTTGTGGATATTTCGCCCTGCGCAGATCAATATAAGTCATTTCTGGGACAGACTCCTGGCCGATCCTGTGGACAATTCACTAATACCTTCCAGTCGAAAGCAATTGAGGAATTGGCCAGTGAATTTGTGGATAAGGCCGATAAAATAATTTGTCTAGCTGGGGTCTCACCAGAACATTTCCCCAGGGATAAGGTAATGGGAAATTATCAGGTTCAGGAAGTGGATGATAAATACCTTCTCTACCAGAAACTTAAAAATAAATTCCAGATTCCAGACACGTTTAAGGTGTCCAGTATAGGGGAGGCGTATGAAATAGCGGGAAATCATCTAGAAAAGAACTTCATCCTCAAACCAAGAAATGGATCTGGAGGCTATGGGATAAGGGAATTTAATGAAGAAGCTCAAAATGTTAATAATGATTTAATTCTACAAGAGAAGATAGATGGAATAAACCTCAGTGCCTCAGTACTTGCCACTGGCGGTGAATGTAAAACTATACTAAGCAGCCAGCAGATAATCGGAGATAAAAATCTCTATCAAAGAGAGCCCTTCGGATATTGCGGCAACATCACCCCCTACACAGATAGAAAGGTCAATAAGAATTTAATGGCCACATCTGAAGAGATAATTCAAGATCTGGGACTTGTGGGCTCCTGTGGAGTGGATTACATTTTTAAGGATAATGAAATATTTCTTCTAGAGGTAAACCCACGCCTGCAGGGTACTATGGAATGTGCTGAACTTAGTTTAAATATAAACATGGCAGAGGCCCATCTGGAGGCCTGCCAGGGAAACCTTATGCCAGTATCCCGGCCGGTGAAGTTCGCGGTGAAGATGATAGTCCACTCAAAGACCCGCTCCCGGACCGGTGATCTGGACCTTCCCGATGTCTATGACCTCCCAGCTCAAAATGTGATAATAGAGGAAGGTGAACCAGTAGTTACTGTAATAACCGCAGATGAAATACGGGAAAATGCTCTATTAAAAGCCCATAGTACCTTAGAAAAAGTTTATAATAATTTAAACCCAGTTTAAAAAGAAATTTTAAATTATTTTCAGAACCCTCATAATAAAGAACAGTGTCCCTATCACTATGGCTACTGTGCTCAGGATCATGGCTCCCGCCAGGTAAAGGTATAATTTAGCCCGTTTATCCGGGTCTTTCATAATGTCATCTAGGTCGAATTCTCTGAAATTCACTGTGTTTTTCTCCTTTAACTTATTTGTTTATTAACGCACCAGAAAAATATACTGGGTAGTGGTTGGAAGTTCCTTACGGATACTTTTAATATCTGGTCTATATATGTACATTTCTCGTCTGCAGTCTTCCAATTCCAGTATGTGACAGATCACCTTTATTTCCAGATCACCAGCCACCCGGGAACCTGAGGTCTGTGACTCAATTTCCAGGTAGATGGGTAGTTTTAGACGGCCATGATCCTTTTCAGGAATTATTCTGGCTATCCTCTGGAGTTCATCCCTTTTAAACCGATGTCTGGTGCCGTCTCCCCCCACTACATGTGGTTTGTCCTCTACAAGTAATTCCAGGAGGGTTTTTCTCTGGCGGGGCAGGTGCCGGTTCAGACTAAAGATCTGCTTTTTAAGCAGCCGATCCGCACGTTCATTTGTAGGTGTCATTTCCTATTGATTTATTTGATGAATCTTTGATTTTAATGGTTTTAATTCCTTTTTAATAATCCTCATCTATTAATAAATCTAAATTTACAGTATTTTAATAAATTATATTAAGACTGGTACTAAATATTTTGATTAATAAAAGGTATATATAAAATTTGGTTTTTATAAATGAAGATCAGTTAAAATGGGGTGGATTGTAGATGGATATAGATATAGAGCAGTGCCGGGAAAATGATAAGATAAAAGATATTATTAGTAAAAGCGGGCTATCTATAAAGCATATTAAACTACTTTTAAGGGTTTCTGATGTGATATACATCAACGCCATAAATTATAATGTTCAGGTATCAGATGACCTGGTTACCATTCTTCTTTTATCATCCAAACCGGAAAATAAGATGGGATTATTTAATATCACCTCACTGGCAATTGTCCTAAACCGGATAAAGGATATTGAGAGGGACTATGAGGAAATGGAAACCTGGTGCCAAATTGAGAATGATGTAATGAAGGTCGAGTTAAAAATACAGACCACCTAATATAAGAAGACAATGACTGAACTAGACTATCTGACCGAACTGGATAAGATCTACGAGTTTGAAATTGAGATCAACTCCCTGGGAGACTGCCGACGAGTTATGGCAACCCTCAATGAACAGGAAGATATCCTGAAAAAGATTAAAAGAAGTGTGAAATATGATATCCGACTGGTTGAAAGCAGCTACCTCAAAAAAAGGGCCTATATAAGGGATAAGTATACTGATAAACAGGTAGGATTGTTGGACAGTTTGGGAGGTCCCTTCTCATCTAGTAGGGTTAAAGAGATGAAGAAACTAGATAATGACCGCAACAACAATCTGGAATTCTTCTATGAGATAAAGTTCACCACTGAAAATCTTCTCATACAAACAGAAGAGCTAAGAGATAATGTCCAGCAAATAATGAGGGAATTACTGGGTAACTACTAAATTTTTTTCAAAAAAAATAAGTCTATATCTATTTAAAATTAAATAAAAAATAAGCCTAAAAAATAAAAAAAGGTTTAATGGGTTAGCTTAACTGGTAGGAGTATCAGCACACCCAGAAGGTCGTCTTCTTCTATTTCACAATCCATTGCCGCTGCAAAGAGTGCGGTATCCGCACTGCGGTCCATGCTTATGGGTAGTGAGGTTTCTTCACCAACTGCCAGGGTGTGACCATACTTATTAGATGCGTAGGCGCTTAGAAAGCAGATCTCATTGGCGTGGATGTTGATATGTTTAATTCGGATTGATTTTATATCTCCGGAACGGTACTTTTTATCCTCAGCTGCGATTATAGCCCGCAGGTCTCCGGATATGGTTCCGATGTTGAAGTCCAAACTGTGTTGATGTTCTTTTATTTCCTTTCTAACCTGATCCAGACGGGGTATGATTCTAACACTCATCTTTTAAGCCTCCTCTGACATGGTTTTTTTGATCATCTTCAGTCTCACGAAGTTTTCCCTGTCCATCTCCTCCAGTCTCATCTCGATATATTTGACTGTGTTCTGGAGTC
>JAJRAE010000201.1 GCA_028682985.1 Methanobacterium sp. | reverse complement strand
TTTTTTAAATATAAAAAATAACAATAATATAGGGAAACAATTAAAAATTCATATAATTTAAAGAAAATTAAGTGATGGGGGGTCTATGAAATCTCTATAACTAACTAGGACGTAGAAATGTTATTCCAGCACCTGGAAACGGGTGAAAGAGAACTTTTTTTTAGAAATGTTGCAGATGATGTTAATTGGAAGGTAATGGGAACCCATCCTCTTGCTGGGACTTATAACACTAAACAGGAATTTATAACCAGTACTTTTGATCGTCTGGACCGTTTGATGAAGGGTAATACAATTTTGAAGTTTAAAAATGCCCTGGTACAAGGTGAAAATGCTGCTGTTGAATTAGAAGCTGCATCCACTGCACTCAATGGTATGCCCTTTAATGGTACTTACTGTTGGGTTGTTAAATTCAAAGATGGTCTGATAATTGAAGTTAGAGCATATGTTGACTCGGCTCTGGTCAAAAAGGTTATAGATGAGAATGAGTGATTAAAACCAGTTCATGAAAAGTTCTAGAATCCATAGAAAAGGGTTAAAAAATTAAGTAAATAAAGGGTTAAAAAATTATGAAGATTCGATGCTCTTGGGCTAATGGCAATGATTTGCTTGAAAATTACCATGATCAAGAATGGGGTGTGCCTGTGCATGATGACCGGCTTCTATTTGAATTCCTGATATTGGAGGGTGCTCAGGCAGGTTTAAGTTGGATGCTCATACTCCAGAAAAGGAACAATTATCGGGAGGCTTTTGATAATTTCCAGATCAATAAAGTGGCTCATTATAACAAAGATAAGATTGAAGAGCTACTGGAAAACCCGGGAATAATACGTAACCGCCTTAAAATTAAAAGCACAGTATCAAATGCTCAGGCTGTTTTAGATATTCAAAAGGAGTATGGAAGTTTTGATAGCTACATCTGGAAGTTTGTGGACCATAATCCTATTCAGAACAAATGGAAAGCATTGGATCAAATACCATCATCCACTTCAGAGTCTGAGAAAATGAGTAAGGACCTCAAAAAAAGGGGTTTTAAATTTGTGGGCCCCACTATCTGCTATGGCTTTATACAGGCCGTAGGTATGGTTAACGACCATCTGGTTGATTGTTTCCGCCATAGTGAGCTTGAAATGATATGAAAATGATGAAAAGCTCTAAACAGTATGTGAGATTGGAAAAGAGTTTTTACGAGCAAAATACGATAACTGTTGCTCAGAGATTATTAGGGTGTATTTTGATCCATAAAGTACCAGAAGGCTTAATCAGTGGCATGATAGTTGAAACTGAAGCCTATATGGGTGTTGATGATAAGGCAGCTCATTCTTACCAGGGCAAACATACACCCCGAATGGATCCTCTCTACAAAAGAGGCGGATATGCTTACATTTACCAGTTGCATGGTTACAATTATTGTCTGAATGTGGTAACTGAAAAAGAAAACCAGCCCCGTGCAGTACTTATCAGGGCCCTGGAACCTATCCAAGGCCTAGAATTAATGGCCAGAAGAAGGAACATTAAACTTACAGCAGATGATATGAAAACTGCTGATAAAATTTCAAAAAAGCTAAAAAATATGACTAACGGTCCATCCAAGCTCTGTCAGGCGCTGGGCATAGACACCTCACTAAATGGAGTAGATCTCCTAGGAAATGAACTATATATAATCACAGGAGAAGATTTAAATGACCGGATGATGGCTACGCCCAGAATCAACATATCCTACGCAGAAGAATATCAATATGAGCCCTGGAGATTTATTATCAAGGGTAACAGTTTCCTCAGTCGCTTATATAAAATAGAATCTAAATAATACTATATCAATAGATTAATTCTTGATTAATATGTTCGGACTAACCAAACGCCAGTTTCTAAAGAAAAGTAAAAAAGCTTTACAGGATACCGGAGTGCAAATATTATCGCTTAAGGGCCTGATGAATCAGGTAGCTTTTGATCAGATTACAATTCGAGAAGCGCATCGCAGATTAGATGTTTTAAGAAGGGATATGGAGGAGACATTTTCTGTTTATGAGAAAATCAACCCACCATCTAAATGCTTTCAACTATACCAGAGAATCATAAAGGGATTAGTACTCTTTTTTGAATCCATAGTTTTATATTCTGAATATTTACAGGCAAAAGAAGGTAATTTACCAGCGGATAATCTGGATAAACTGGAAAAAACCAGGGAAAATCTGGAAAGTTACCAGGGAGTATCCCTCAGATTAAGCAGGGAAGTTGATTCCATGCTCCGCAAAAAATAACCAACATTTATATTTAATAGCCCTACATAGTCAGAAATATCAATTTAATTGAGTTGAATATTATGGATACCTCCCAACTTATATTCCAAATCATACCTCTAGCCTGGGCCGCCGCAATTAGTCCTACAGCCTTTTCATTTTTCCTGATCATGATGTCCATGACGGACAACCCCCGGTTAGCGGGTATGTCCTTCTATATTGGAGCAATCATCGTATTTCTAATAACAGTTATTATCGGGATACTTCTGGGTAATTCCTTAACATCCACTGGAAATGCAAATCCCGCCACATTAGCTGCTATAGACATGTTCCTGGGTGCTATACTTATTTTGCTTGGAATAAAGAACATCTTCGGGAAAAAGAGTGAAAAACAGTCTGGTGCACTATTGAATTATTTGAAGGTGGAAGATACAGCCAGTAATATTCATAAATTTAAAAAGTATTTCACAGTGGGTTTTCTGACCTTTCTGATTAATTTCAGCACGGCCATATTTGTTCTGGCTGCAGCTCGACAGATTGGAGTGGCAGATTCAGGTATCTTTACCAATATTGCAGCAATTATCGTTTTAGGAGTTATAACGCTGATTATAATTGAGATACCTTTAATTTTCTTCCTTTTATTCCCAAAAACTGGTGAGAAGGCCATGAAACCAGTTGATGACTGGATCAGCAGTCATGGAAATATGATTGTTGCCCTATTTCTAATCGCCATTGGTGCTTATGTAATCTATAATGGTTTTGGTAAGCTGGGAATGGCTTAAACGAATTATTCTATCTACTAATCCGCTTGATTATTTCTTCCAGAGGGATTATTAAGAGGTATGTTAGTTCAGCCCATTGGGGAATAAAGAAGGATACAATTAAAGCAACTATTGCAATTCCAATAAAAAGTGAATTTAACTTTTTAGTGGTGTTTATCTGATTTTTATCGATTTTTTCATGTATGAATTCGTTTTTATATGCAAAGAACCAGTTAAGATATAAAAAAGAAGCTATTCCCAATAAATTTAAATTAAAAATAATGTGAGATATGGGATATTTACCATAATCACCCACCAGTGATGCTGAAAATGGGACCATTACAATGAAGAATAACCAGATGATATTTATCCAGAGAAGTACTGCATTAACATATTTAATCTGTTTAAAGATACGATGATGGATATTCCAGAAAACCGCTAGTAGAGTGAAACTAACCACTATCGAAATAAAATTAGGTAAAATTTCATATAATTGTTCCTGGATAATTAAATTAGATAATGGGCCGGTAATATCGGGAACGGTTAAAGTTAAAACCAGTATTGTCATGGCAATGGCAAATATACCATCTACCAGTGTTTCCAGTCTCTTGGTATCCATTAATAATTGTTTGTTATCTGCACTGTCCATGAAATCTTCCCTTTTATTATTAATTTTATTTTTATACAATATTATTTAAAAATAGATTCGTTATTTTTTTAAATATAGTTTATAATGATCCTTTCCTAAGACAATATTAAAAAGAAATCAGATAATTTTTCTTTGTTGATACCAATGCAAGTTGAAAATAAATCCCATAACACCACTGAAAAGCCCCTTTTAGGATTTGATAAATTTTTAATGATGGCCCTACTAAAAGAGGGCCCTCTTAATCTCTGGATTTTAATGGAGAAATCCATGCTTTTTATCTCACTGATCTGGTACCTGCAGTTACCTGAAAAGGATCATAATTTTGTGGAGAGATTATTTTTCACAATATCAGAGTTACGCTCCAGAATCGAAGATGGTAAATCAGATAGATCAATACATGGAACCGAAGCTGAGCTAAACAAACTGGTTGAAAAGGGCCTAGTCAAATTAAATCAGGATAATAAATATGAATTAACAGAAGAAGGTCATAAGGAAGCTGTAAAATTCGAAGAAGTAATGGTAAAAAAAGCCTCCCATTTGGACAGTGAGTTAAATCCCTCTGCTACCGCTAAAAACACCACCTTTCTAGATGCTTTCCTTGCTGTTCTTAAACTGGGAAGTGGACTTGTAAGCGGCAGCGTGGGACTTATAGCAGACGGTACCGATGCAACTATGGATACTGTAGAGGCTGTATTGGTCTGGCTGGGCATTAAATATCATAAAGAAAATTTGAGCACCTTCCTGGTGATATTTGGACTGTTCATAGCCTCAATCACTGTGGGCTATGATTCAGTGATACACATATTAGCATCCTTAGCTGGTAATGCAGAACCCATAACACTACCATATCTGGTTATAGTTGTTGAGATGATAGCAATTCTGGCAGCTGTATTTTTATTTTATTACCAGCGTTTTGTTGGTAAAATCTCAAACAGCCTGACTCTCATATCTCAGTCAGTTGACTCTAAAAATCATATTTACATAGGATTATCTGTTATAGCTGGTGCCATATTCGCTATTAATGGTATTTACTTTGTTGATGCTGTGATTGGTCTGGTTATTGCAGGAGGTATTTTCATAGACGCTCTGGGGCTACTTAGAGAGGCCATTTCCGCCCAGAAAGGAGAACAAGAAAACTATTCAATGAAATATAAGCTTCCCATGGAAGTTTGCTGGGAGGAAAATAAGTTAATAGCCTTCCGGAACTGGATACTATATATTCTGTGGGGTGAAAGTCCTAAAGGCCGTCTTGAAATAATAACATCTCTTCATAAAACATTTCACCCCGATAATTATATTCCTGTTCTTAGCGAACTTAAAGCCACCTGTAATGAAGCTTATGATTTTAAAGGAAAGTTTGAAATCCTTATCAGGCCTTTAAAGGATGATGAATTTATAGTTGAAGAGGTTGAACAGTACCATTTAACTGAAAAAGGCGGTGAACACCTGAAACACTTCATAACCAACTTCCAATACTACGATGTGCATCGCAGTGATAGAATACTGTTGGCCATGGCCCGGGATGAACATATCGATTAAAACATTTGGTTAGTTTAAAAATGAAATACAAATTCAAAATAAACAAAGATGAATTTAAAGGTCCTATTAATCTTCCATTAACCATAGATAGTGGACAGACCGGCCAGCCCCCCTGGTTAAAGAAAGGCAGATATTTCCAGGAGTTAATTATGGTGGAAGATCAGCCCTGCCTTATAGGAATAAGATGTTCTTCAGACGATGTAGAAAGTTCTCTAGTTATAGAAGTAGAATCTCCACAGAATTTAGAATTAGATAAAGTTAAATACCTGGTAAAAGAAATTTTCGGACTTAACTATGATTTAAATAGATTATATAAATTCTTAGAGGATGATCCTTATCTTAAACCCACCATTGATTTTTGTAAAGGTTTGAGATTGTTCAAAGCACATGATCCCTTCGAATGCCTGATATCCTCCATTACATCGGCCAATAATTCAATTATTCGCTGGAACCGTTCAATTAGATCTATGCGGGAGAAATGGGGGTATAAATACGACTTTTCCACCGGAAATTATTACACCTTTCCCCATCCTGATAAGATACTCAGTGTCCCGGAAAAAGACTTGGAAGAGATGGAGCTCTGCGGTGGTGAAAAAGATCTCAATGAGTGTGTCAATAACTTAATTGCATGTGGTGTGGGTTATCGGAGCAGATACATCCGTAATGCTGCTTGGATTGTGAAAAATGAGATGGAACTGGATGATTTCTTTAACATGGATTATGAAGAGGCCTTCAATAGACTCCTCCAAATACCGGGTGTGGGGCCTAAAGTTGCCGACTGCATACTGTTATATGGCTTCGGGAGGATGGAGGCCTTCCCGGTTGATGTGTGGATCAAGAGAATAATCAGCAAACTATATTTTGATGGGAAAAATGTTCCAGTTAAAAAAATCAGATCCTTTGGTATGGATGAATTTGGAGAATATGCAGGATATGTTCAGCTCTATCTATTCCATTACGCCCGTAAATCTGGTTTGATGAAATCATTAAAATAATCCCAAGTATCTTATTTTATTAAAATAAACATATTTTATGGAAAATTTAATGAAACTGGTGTATATGGATGGGTAAACTAACCGAAACTCTTGGAGAATTCCAGGAATCCACCAGTAAATATTACCAGGAAATAATGAAGATTTTGGAGGAGGAATACTGCTGGAAATGCCCTATGCGGACCAACAGTAGAGAAACCTTCTGTAGAGAGGTGGAAGCCTGGATAAGGCTTACCGAATCCATGGAAGCTGGTTTAAGAAATGAATTAACTCATGAAAATTATTCTCCAGATGATATGGAGGTAGTTGCCACTAAATTTTTGGAAAAGAAGATGAAAAACCAGGAAATAAAGGAAGATAACCTCATCATTAAACTAGAACAAGATGCCGAGCCTTTTGCCAGGTCAGGGGATTTCCTTTATGTTAAAACATATCCAATTCGGGTGAAGAAGGACGACCTAGTTTTAATGCCCCGGGCCTGTCCACTGGCCACTTACTGGTACATAAAGACATTTAAACGCTCCACAGTTCCATTTAAAATATTTAAAGTGGCCCGGGTCTTCCAGAAAAGGGGCTGTCGATATATTAAAACTGAAGATGGACTGGAAGTCCCAGTTGAATACCTGATAGGTGTGGTTAAAAATATTATAGGCCCTGATCTTTCAATGCAGAGCTGGGAATAACAAAAAATTTATTCATAGATTTAATGACTGCCCGGGAAGATAATTGTAATAGATTATAATCCATACAAAGAAGAATAAAACCAGAATTAAACCGTAACGAGTTTCCCCTTTTTTAATAAGATTTATGCCAAGTAATAAGGTAGGAATAGTTCCAATAAAGGCCCATATATATCCTAGAGTGATGAAGTACAGAC
Source organism: Methanobacterium sp. (assembly GCA_028682985.1). Classification (GTDB taxonomy): domain Archaea; phylum Methanobacteriota; class Methanobacteria; order Methanobacteriales; family Methanobacteriaceae; genus Methanobacterium_A. The sequence continues at coordinate 16,806 of JAJRAE010000201.1, read as the reverse complement.
CAAAGATGTAGGCCAATACACTAATAACATAGCTTAAAGTGATTAACTTATTGTTTTGTTTACTAATCATGAAAAATTCTCCATAAATAAAAAATTTCAATAAAAATTTTTAAAGAATTATGTTATATAATTATGAATTAATCAAATAGTTAATATAAGAATAGGTTAGCTATCCCATGGAACCAGAAAAGGAGATAAAAAAACTAGAAGAAAACATACTCTCCAGCAGATCTATAAATCTCAAAGAGGCCTCTGACCAGGTGCTGGAAGTGTGTAGAAGAGTTACTCTGAGTGAACACTGTTATGTGGCCTACTTAGACCCGGTTAATAAAGATAGTGTAGGAATCTCCTTCTCCCACATGACTGGAGACTGCCAGGATTACGCAGATATGGGTGAGGCACGTTTTCCAGTCAGAAAAGACGGATCATACGGAGGACTTTTAGGATATTCACTAGACACTGGAATATCCTTCTATTTGGAAGACCCCGCATCCCATCCCGCCGCCCATGGACTCCCAACAGGTCACGTGCCAGTAGAACAATTCTTATCCGTTCCTGTTATTAATAATGGAGAGATACTTGGCCAGATTGTTCTGGGCAATCCAGAAAAAGACTACAACAAACGGGATTTAGAATTGGTCAATGCAATAGCGGGAATTTATGGGGAGATACTTAGAGAACTTATACATTGATCCTACAGGGTTAAAAAAAGGAATATGATAATATTAATTTTCTTCTATTCAATTTGTGATTAATTTTTTATTCGTCAGTTACTTTGACTTTGATCATCTTATCATTGGGCTTTATTTTATTTACCACACCCATACCATTAACCACTTTCCCAAATACGGTATGTATACCATCCAGATGAGGCTGAGGACTGTGGGTAATAAAGAATTGGCTACCTCCCGTGTCTTTACCAGCATGTGCCATGGATAATGCCCCTGTGCCGTGTTTATGAGGGTTAATCTCACATTTTATGGTGTATCCTGGTCCGCCGGTACCATTACCTTTGGGACATCCTCCCTGAATTACGAAATCCGGGATGACCCGGTGGAAGGTTAGTCCATCATAAAATCCTGAATTTGCCAGTTTTTCAAAGTTAGCCACTGTTTTGGGAGCTTCCTTCTCATACAATACCAGTTCAATATTTCCTTTTTCTGTTTCTATTAGGGCTTTTTTCATTTTTTCACCACTAGTTATATAAGAATAAAATTTGTTAAATAAACTATTGAAGCATGATAATAAATAATTTAAGGAATTAATCAGGTTCCTCTTTTTAGATGATTTTATTTTCAAACTTTTTATTTGGTGATTAAAAATGAATACAGAAGAAATAATGGCATTAGATAAGAAATATGTTATGCAAACATACGGTAGGCAGCCATTAGCCCTTAAGAAAGGTAGTGGAGCAGTTGTCTGGGATATGGAAGGGAACAGTTATATTGACTGCCTGGCTGGTATCGCTGTTAACAACGTGGGCCATGCTCATCCTAAAGTAGCAGAGGCCATATGTAAACAGGCTAAAAATCTCATACACACATCTAACCTATATTACACCCGGCAACAGGCGGAGCTAGCCAGATTGCTAGTGGATGTATCTCCACATGATCTGGCTTTCTTCTGTAACAGTGGAGCTGAGGCAGTGGAAGGTTCCATTAAGCTAGCCCGGAAATACACCGGTAAAGGTGAAATAATTGCTATGGATAACTCTTTTCACGGGCGGACTGTGATGGCATTGTCAGCAACCGGTCAGAAAAAGTACCAGAAGGGTTTTGAACCAATGAATCCGGGATTTATCCATGTTCCCTACGGCAGCTTAGAGGCTGTGCAGAATTCTATAACTGATAATACTGCCGCAGTGCTGGTAGAAGCTATTCAGGGAGAAGGAGGAATAATTATACCTCCTGTTGGCTATCTAAAAAATCTTAAAGAATTATGTAAAGAAAAGGATGTTCTTCTAATATTTGATGAGGTACAGACTGGATTTGGACGTACTGGAGAGATGTTCGCCTCACAGACCTTTAAAGTAACACCAGATATAACAGCACTGGCTAAAGGAATAGCTGGAGGATTCCCAATGGGGGCGATTATGGCGAGCCAGGAAGTGGGAGGTGCCTTTCAGCCTGGTGATCATGCCGCCACATTTGGAGGAGGACCATTGGCCTGCGCCGCGGGTAAGGCATCTATAAATGTTATACTGGATGAAGATCTTCTCACCCAGTCCCGAGATAAAGGTGCTTACTTTCAATCAGAGCTTTTAGCTTTAAAAGAGAAATATGATATGGTTAGAGAAGTGCGAGGTTCTGGTTTGATGCTGGGAATGGAATTAGAAGTCGGCTGTGCTGAAATGGTTAATGCTATGCGAGAGAGAGGTGTGCTTATAAACTGCACTGCAGATACAGTTCTGCGATTCGTACCTCCGCTGGTCATCACTAAAGAGCAGATAGACCAGGCTATCACAGCAATGAACTATGTACTGAGTAAATACTAAATTTTATCTTTTTTTTTATTTAGCGCGGTTTTTTATATAATTAAAACATAATAAATTACAATTATTAATCTTCAGGAAGGATTAGAATGGATTTAAACTTAAATACAGATAAAAAGGGAAATTTAAATATAGGCGGGGCAGATACACATGCCCTGGCAGAGGAGTATGGAACTCCCCTATATGTGTTAGATGAGGAAAGAATAAGGGAAAATTATCAGAGAATTCATCAGGCTTTCTATAACAATTATCAGGATTTTAAAATATTCTACGCTTGCAAAGCCAACACCAACCTGGCGGTTTTGCGAATTCTAGAAAAGGAAGGCTGCAGCATAGACGCGGTCTCACCAGGTGAAATATACACCGCTTTAATGGCTGGTTTTACCCCAGATAGAATACTCTACACAGGGAACAACGTAACAGATGAAGAACTAAAATTCGCCCTGGAAACAGGTGTACGCATTAATCTTGATTCTCTATCAGCTCTGGAAAGACTAGTCCAGCTACCGGGAGCTGATGGTAGGGAGATATCCTTCCGGGTTAACCCCCGGGTAGGGGCCGGCCATCATGATCACTGCATCACCGGAGGAGATCTCAGTAAGTTCGGAGTCATGGAAGAAGAAGCAGTTAATGCTTATCAAAAGGCTATGGATTTGGGTTTAAAGCCGGTAGGTATTCACACGCATATCGGGTCGGGGATTCTGGATCCAGAACCATTTAAACTCGCGGTGCACACCTTGATGGACACCGCCGGGAAGGTATATAGGGAGTTAGGGGTGCAGTTTGAATTTATAGATTTTGGTGGAGGAATGGGAATACCCTACGAACCCCCGGAAAGTCTGCTCGATATTAAAAAGTTCTCAGAAGAAATAGTAGGTCTGTTTAAAGAGAAATTATATCAATACAATATGGGAAACCCCACCTTATGCCTGGAACCTGGGAGATACATAGTAGGAGATGCAGCATACCTTTTAACCAGAGTAAACACAGTTAAACAGAGTTATAGAAAATTTATTGGAGTTGATGCTGGGTTCAACACGTTGTTAAGGCCCACCATGTACGGGTCCTATCATCATATTGTGTTGGCCAGTGATCCTCTGGCAGAGCCCACCCAGAATATAGATATCGCCGGTAATATTTGTGAATCAGGTGATCTATTCGCCCGTGACAGGCCTATGCCCCAAATAAGTGAAGGTGACCTTTTAGCTGTTCTTAACGCCGGTGCGTATGCTTTCTCCATGTCCAGCCAGTACAATTCCCGACCTAGAACCGCTGAGGTACTTGTAAAAAATGGAAAATCTGATATAATAAGGGAAAGGGAGACTTTCGCTGATTTAACAGCCAAACAAAATCTTCCAGCTAGACTTTTATAATTCAGAAGTTCATTCCCTTAAACTTTTAAATAAGAATTCGACACTTTTATATCATGATTTAGGGGCTATTTAATCCCCAATATTCGAGGTAATTAAATTGATAATTAATTTAAATTTTACGAAAATGCATGGATTAGGAAACGATTACGTGGTAATTGACGAATCACAAGAAGAAATAATACCCGAAAACCAGAAATCTATTGTTTCAGCGGAATTATGTAGCAGAAGATTCTCTGTTGGTGCTGATGGTGTTATATTTATCTTGCCATCCGGTAGAGATGATGCTGATATCAGATTCAGAATATTCAATGCTGATGGTAGTGAAGCAGAGATGTGTGGTAACGGAATTCGCTGCTTCTCCAAATTCGTTTATGAGAATAACATCTACGCCAGGGAGAGAATGATGGTGGAAACCATGGCCGATGTTAAAGAACTCTTATTGACAGTGGAAGAGGGAATAGTAACATCTGTCCGGGTGGATATGGGAACTGCCACTTTCAATCCTGAAGAAATTCCCATGGAAACCAGTGAAAAGGAATTTATAGATAAAGAGATCATTGTAGATGAAAGATCAGTTAAAATGACAGCTGTTAGTGTGGGTAACCCTCATGCTGTTGCATTTACTGATGATATTGAGTCTGTTCCCCTGGAGAAAATTGGTCCTTTAATTGAATGCCACCCTTACTTCCCCCAGAGAACCAACGCCCATTTTGTGAAGATTCTGAATAGGGATGAAGTGGAGATGATCACCTGGGAACGGGGAACTGGTATTACCATGGCCTGTGGAACCGGAGCTACCTCATCAGTGCTGGCCGGGTATAGATTGGGACTTCTGGATGAGGACGTGTTAGTGCATCTTCCTGGTGGAGAACTAAACATCACGGTTTACCAAGAAGGCAATTTAGTAGGCGCCTTTATGGAGGGAGATGCTGTAACTGTATTTAATGGAGAAATAGAAGTAGAGTTTTAAAGAATATCAAACTGGTTTTCTTATTTTTTTAATTTAATTATTCGCTTCGTACATCCACCAGTGGTTCAATACGTTCCACTGATTTTTTAACAGCCTCCCCTTTCATCTCTATTTTTATTGCTTTCTTGGGACATATTTCAACACATCGCCCGCATATCCTGCACTTCTTGTGATCTCGACTTGCTTTTTCATTTAAGGTTATTGCATCCACAAAACATGTTCCATCTGCGCATATACCGCAGCCATTGCAGAGTTCTTCATCATATATTATTCGGACTCCTTCCATGGAGGAAAATACTTCTCCCAATTTATCAGGAAGTTCGGGAGCAATCTTCCATAAACAGCAGCAGGGACAACAGTGGCAGATTGTTAGAAGATCTTCTTTAGGACCGGTGTTAAGCCAGACACTGTCAATCTTGTTTCTACCTATTATATGCACCAATCCCGCCTTCTGACACTCTTCAACATGTTCCAGGGCTTGTTTGGCTGTTACTATTCTTCCTAATTTGGTTGATATTTTGAGAACTCCTCTGCCTAAAAAAAGACATCCTAACTCCGGGGAATATTTTTTGCAGTTGTTTGATGTGCGGCAGATACAAAAGTCCATAATAAAATGATATTGGGATTTAACTATCATGTCCTTGAGAACCTGACTGGGAAGCACTGAATCCTCGTTTAAGGAGATTTGGCGGTTTATCTCTATATTCTGGGAGTGTGAAACAGAGCCGTCCCTGGGGATGACTTGAATATCATCGCCTTCAAAAAATAGTTTATCCACCAATATGGGGAGTGGTGGTATCTTTCTGCATATTCTAGCCAGGAAGAAGCGGGTGTTGAAGGTTCGTTTAATGATATGTACGGTTAAATCAGAGAAGTTTACCATTAAGTGATAATTATCATAGGTAATATAAAAAAATTGAGTATTAAGTTATCCATGGGTCCGGCTGACCCGGTGATTTATGGTTTTAAATCCCGTAATTTATCCTTCAAAACCAGGGCGTTGTTGTGTTCCTCATCTTTAGCTGCATAAATTAATGTTAAAGTGCCTTTTTCCTTTTCCAGATTTTTAATATGCTCCATAAGCGTCCTTTTGGTCTTTAATTCTTCCAGATATCTTGTTTTAAATTCAGACCATCTCTCCACATTATGTGAAAACCATTTTCTAAGGTCATTACTTGGCGCGATGTCTTTAAGCCATAGATCAATCATTGCTTTCTCCTTTGAGATACCCCGGGGCCATAGCCTATCCACCAGAATTCGAAAGCCGTCTGCTTCTTCGGCAGGCCGGTATGCTCTTTTAATTTTTATCATAAATATCAATATCCCTTAATATAACCACATATTAATTTAGCCAAATAATCGTTCACTATTATTAAATATATTTCAGGAGATTTAATTTTATAGAAAAAACTAAATTTATAAAACAATATTATGTAAAATGATTTTATCATTAAAAAATAAAGATTCTGTGATGGTGAATACAATGGCTAATAAAGATGTGGAGCTGTATTATAAAAAGGCATTGGAATTTTTAGAGAAAAAAGAGTACGATAAATCACTGAAAATTTTAGAAATGGTTTTAAATATTGATAAAAAATACTTACCTGCCTGGAACTGTAAAGGGGTGGTCTACCTAGAGAAAAAAGATTACCCTGGAGCATTAGCATCTTTTGAAGAAGTTATTCAATTGAATGCTGGTGATAACATGGCCTGGTACAATAAAGGATATGTTCTACTGCTTATGGGAGAATATGAACAATCAAAGAAAGTTTTTGATTATTTCCTGGCTCGTTATGAAAATAAAAATGATGATTTCTATAAATACGGGCTTTATCTAAGGGCTAAAAGTTGTTATGGACTTAAGGATTATGAAAATGCCCTTTTTTCTTTAGATGAATGTATTAAAATGGATAAAAACTTTCAGGATGCACAGGATCTTAAAAACACCATTAAAAAGGAAAAATCTTAAAATAGATTTATAACGGGGGTTTTTTATGGAGATGTCAGAATCTCAGATTAACAAGCTGATTAAAAAATTAACAGATGAGGACTATGATGTACGTAAAAATGTGGAAGATGTACTGATTGATCTGGACAGTAAATCAATCCCCACATTAATAAATGCACTGGATAATGGTGACCCAGGGATACAGATACAATCCGCCCGCATATTGGGAAAAATAGGTAATAAGAAGGCTATAAACCCGCTAATAGATTCTTTAAATAATGGAAATCCTGACTTCCGTAGGGAAGTTTCTTTGGCTATTAAAAAGATAGTTGATAAAAATCCTGAATAAAAAAAAACTTAAAAAATTAAATAAATTTTCTAGTAAAATTCTTAATTTCACCTTTCAGCATTCACTATTCAGAATACATTCCCTTCTTAATTTTAATAGTTCTTTCTTTTTTTTCTTAAGGTCATCGGTGTTTTGTATGATGGAAGGTAACTTGGCCTGTATGCACTCTGCTGTTTCATCACGGTGAATCCATTCACATCCTTCACAGCTCCAGACGCCCTTTTCTTTTATCCAGTGCCCTCCAGTGGATTGATCTCCACATGGATAGAATGGACAGTAACAGAATGTGCAGTTTTGAGGATGTGAGTGGCAGGGATAATATTCACAGCTTAAATTGGGTCCTTCTACTCCTTCACCAGAGAGATATTTCTCATAAAATTCCAGAGCCAAAGGATGTGTGGTATATGGGACCATGTAGCCCCGGGGAGTTATGATCCAGCCATCGTCTACATATGACATGCTGTTGCCCACGATTATGATAGTGGACATATCAACCTCTTCTTGTTGGAGTTTTTCCAAGGATGACACCTTCACCTTGGTTCCATCTTTTCCCCCTTTAACCAGCCCTAGAGGGGTAGATAACTTCTTATATTCCTTTAAAATCTTTAATGCTTCCTGGAATGGTTTTTTACGAGTTTTACTAAGAGGATTGTAGAATGCTATTACTAGATCAGCTTCACAGGCCTTCTTAATTTTGCATTTAATTTCTGAAAGTGGGGTTAATAAATCACTGAGACTTATCACTGCAAAATCATGGAGAGGCGCTCCTAGAAGTGAGGAAGCAAAGTTAACAGCAGAAACTCCTGGAATCACTTCCACTTTAATATCTTCATATTTACCTAATACTGGGAATAGCACGTTAGCCATTCCAAACACGCCGGGGTCTCCACTGGATATAAGAGCAACTTTCTTTCCTTCTCGGCTTTTCTGTACGGCTAGTTCTGCTCTCATTAACTCCTGGCCCATTCCCTTGGTTAAAACTTCTTTATCATCAATGAGATCCTGGATCTGGTTAACGTACTTTTTATATCCAATTACGACATCAGCCTCTTCAATTGTCTTCAAAGCCCTTAAGGTCATGTCTTCTCTGCTGGGTCCGATGCCCACCACACTAATCATGGTAATCCCCTTTAAAAAAATTAATTTTATGTTCCGTTTGCTGAGTTGCTGTATAATTTACGTACGGTAGTTACGACTATGCTTTTAATATCCACTGTTATACCGCCGTTTTCTGTTGTACCTATTGCTGTGGCTGTGATACTGTAAGTCTCATTGGGACGGATTATGATGCTGCCGTTGGTAACGTTGCCCCCGGTGGTGGTGGTTTTATAGCCCATTACAGTGATGGTGATGTTTATCTGGTCTTTATTGGTACTTTCATTGGTATGTGCTGATAGAGTTTGTAAATTAATACCATTCATCTCGCTTTTATTCTGTATAGCCTGGGCCACATCATTTTCGTTGTTTATCTTTATTGATTCCTGGGTGCTGTTTTTATTGCCCTGCAGTAGCTTGATTAGGGAGTTAATCCCGTCCAGTTGTGTGTTGATGAGGTTACCTATGTTGGGTGGCTCGCCAGAGACTATGGTGTTTGCACTGACCAATCCCGCTTCAAAAAATACTACGCATAATAGAATAAGTAAAAAATATTTAATTACACTGTTCAAAGTATATCACCTGGTTAAATAGTAAATCCTACTTCATTAGGAAATATTTTGTTGTTAAATTATAATTATTTTTATTATTTGATGAAATATTAACTAATAGTCTTTCTTTTTTTTTGGATAATAGAAAATTTATAATTTACATTTAATTTTTAATATAAAAAAAAGTATGGTTCAAGCTCATCCAATTTTCATATCATTTGTCCTAAAAAATAAAACTGTTAGAGAGTTTGTACCGTGATTGAAGTAAATTTTACATAATATTCAGAAGTCCTAATCTCAACTATAAAAGATAAAAATTTTTAGAATAAATTTAGTCTGGATAACTATTATAATTATAAAATATCTAAATAGAATAAAAGCCCTTTGGAGTAATTCATGAGTGAAGCCATTATAAATAAATTTGCCGACGCCGACGTATTATTAGACGATGCAGCCTATCAGAAGATACAGGAACAAAAAGAGTCATTATTACTTGTAGAAGCCCTAATAAACCAGTTAAAATTACCGAATGAGGATATATTAATTATAACCGGTGCAATGGTGGATGAATACTTGGACAATAATAAGCCAGATACAAATTCACCAGTTTCTGATGAATACATCAATGACAGCGTAGGGTTAATGGAAGCTCCGGAATTCAGTCGGTTTATAGTAAGTGAAAGCCAGGGTGAAGTCAAAAACGACGGTCATCCCGGAACTAAAGATCCAGAAGTCGAAATTGACTTTTCAAAAAAAGATAAACCTGAAATAAATTCTGAAATAAATTCTAAAACAGAGAAACCTGAAATAGAAATAATTAAGGAAGAAGGAACAGGGACCATTTCTAGTAATTCTATCACCTCCAGTGAAACAACCAGTGCCAGTCCCTTTAATTTTGAGGTCATCAAGGATGCCAGCCGTAAATCCTACACCAACGGTGAGATAAAAGATTTATCTGCCTATTTCAACAGTAGATATCATAAGTTAAAGGAAATGCTGCAGAGGAAAAAGGATCTGAAATCCCCACAACCCATTCAGGAATTGGAAAACATCCAGGATGTGGTGAATGTTATTGGTATGGTTAATGAAGTGAGAAATACCAAAAACAACCACAAACTAATAGAAGTGGAAGACGAAACCGGAACTGCCAGTGTATTGGTTCATAACGAGAACCACTCCCTCTTTGAGGATGCTGAAAGAGTGGTAAAAGACGAAGTACTGGGAGTGGTGGGCACAAGGAAAGGCAGCCTGATAATGGCATCCCAGCTGATAAATCCAGGGACACCTAGAATTGATGAGAAGGAAATGGATTTCTCAATGGTTTTCCTTTCAGACACCCATATAGGAAGTTCCACCTTCCTGGGAGATGCTTTTGACCGGTTTATCAAATGGATAAATGGTGAATTTGGTGATAAAGAACATAAAAACATAGCGAACAACGTCCGCTACCTTATTCTCGCCGGAGACATCGTGGATGGTATTGGTGTTTATCCACATCAGGATAAGGAACTGGTTATCAAGGACATATACGAGCAGTATGCAGAAGCAGCCCGCCTATTTGGAGAGATCGATGATATACAGATTATAATAACACCAGGAAATCACGACGCCGGACGTTTAGCTGAACCACAACCAGCCATCCCCGAGGAATATGCTGCTGATCTTTACAAGCTTAAGAATGTGGAATTCGTAAGCAATCCCTCCATGGTTAACCTGGAGGGAATTAACGTGCTCATCTATCACGGCAGAAGCTTTGATGATTTTGCCATGACTGTTAAAGGGATGAGCCACCAGCATACTGAACTGATAATGAAGGAACTATTAGAAAAGCGGCACTTAGCCCCTATATATGGTGAAAGAACACCCCTGGCCAGTGAAGTGGAAGATCATCTAGTCATAGACGAAGTTCCCCACGTGTTCCACACAGGACATGTCCACATAAATTCCTATAAAAAATATAAAGGCATTCACCTAGTTAACAGCGGCACATTTCAATCCCAGACAGAGTTTCAGAAGATCTACAACATCGTTCCCACTGCAGCTCAGGTACCAGTTTTACATAATGGAAATATGAAAGTTCTCAAATTTAATTAAAAATGATTTACAATTAAATAATTAAAAATTAATGGACTTACAAAAAAATAACTAATAATATGTTTTATTTATTCAAATCAAGAAAATTTTAGATGCTTACTGGGGGTATACAGGATTTTTAAGGAAGCTAAAACACATCTGATTAGAATAGCAAATGAAATTTATGATAAAGGCCTGACACCAGGTAAATCTGGTAACATAAGTATTAAGGCCCCAAAATCATCTAATATTTTAATAACCCCCAGCGGAATCTCCTTAAGAGATGTAAAATTAAATAATATTATAGTCACCGATTGTAATGGAAAACAAGTTGAAGGTGAAGGTAAAGCCTCTTCTGAGCTTAACATGCATCTGAAAATATACCGGACACGACCAGATATAGGGGGAATTGTACACACCCATTCTCCATACGCAACTGGATTCTCATTTTCTGATGAGGAAATCCCCAGATTTGAGGGTTTTGGTGAAATAAAGGATCTATACATAAAAAAAGTTGATTACGCCACCCCTGGATCCTATGAACTGGTTGAGCTGGCCAGCCATGCACTGTTTAAAGAAGATGTTATTATACTAAAAAATCACGGGGTAGTTTCAGTTGCTTCCAATTTAGATGAAGCTGCATTGCTGGCTGAATTCACGGAAAGCAGTGCTAAAACTGGTTTTGTTATGAATTTTCTAAAATTTAAATAAATAATTATATTTAAAATTTCAAAAACAAAATTAAATATAATTAATTCCTAATTGCCTTAATTTTTCAAAAAAACTAATAATAAATTAATTCATTATTCCCTTACTGATTCCAGTTCACTTAAAACATTCCATATTAGTGTCCGGGCGTGGATAGGTATGTTAGGATCGTTGCTTATCTCGTCCAGGATGGATATTACTGTACTGGCCTTGATAGTGTCTTCTTCATCCTTATTAGCCAAAATATCCTTACTATTTTCAGCTGCCCTTCTTATATTTCGGGGTACACTGGTATCTTCCATAATATGTCGTAAAATTTGATTACAACGTTCAAATGCTTCTTCATTATTCATAATAATTCCTCCAACCGATATTTAGATTATATAATCATTAAAAATTATTATTCTAATAGATTATTTCCGGATTTTATAAAACTATTTTTATTTTTTTAAGTAAAAAAAATATGATAAAAAAAACCTTAATTATTTTACAAAATGTACTATGTAACAGATTTAATTTATACTTGCCTTTTTTTATGAAAGAGATACTATAAATTAATATTAGAAAATAATTATTACGACCTTGTTTTATTTTCTGAGACTGAAACCGCTACAGTTACTCTGTTAAATGCTGTTTTACAATAAACAATGTGGGATTTTTCACCTGCAATATGAAGAGCTGCTGGTTCACATATACCAGGCACCCCGAACTTCTTCTGAACAAATGATGACTCAGTCACTTCTGGATGTTTAAAGTTCTTCAGAAGAGCTAAAGGAACTATTTTCAGTGGAACTCTTAGTATATTAGCTGCTTCTAGAATTCCTGGTTCATTCTCTTTGGGTTCGGCTGTAGCCAGGTAATCAATTCTGTTTTTAGTGATTCCCAATGTTTTGCATGCTTTCTGTACGGCCTCAAGTACTGATTCAGTAGAAACTCCTTTACGTGCACCTAATCCCACCACCAGTTTTTTAGGAGTTAGAACTACTTTACATCCCTGATAGACCGCTTTTAAATTATTATTTGATGATATAATCCTATAAGATTTCTTAACTCCATCATCAGCTAACATATAATTGAACTTTTCTGGAACCTCTAAATTAACAGTTTCCCCATTAGCCAGTGCCTTATTAATATGCAAAATATTCCCGGGATGTTCTATTTCAAAATAATATTTACGGGCCAGTGAATCAATCCCCATCTTATTATTCACATCGGTGGCGGTAGTTATCACTGGATCTGCTCTGCATAAATTCGCTATTTTATATGTGTAATCATTAGCCCCACCTAAATGTCCTGATAAAAGACTTATAACATGATTTGCTTTCTCATCCATTACCAGAACTGCAGGATCCTGTTTTTTGTCTCTTATAACTTTGCATAAACTTCTAACCATTATTCCAGAAGCCATGATGCCTAAAATACAATCATAATCCTTGAATATAGTTTTTAAGGTATTATTAACCTGTTTATTGTATAGATCGCACTTTATAACAGTTGGATCATCGGTCAATCTTTGTTTTATCTCAAATGCCAATTCTTTACCCTGGTCTGTTAAGGTAATTATAGCTAGTTTCATGATATCATTACTTTAGTTTTATGGATTATTAGTTATAATGTCTGTTTAATTTCATATCATGTGGTTTGAATATTAAATTAACAACATAATGCATGTGTATATGATAGAAGAGATGATAAGGAAGAATATCACAGTGATCTGGGTTAGTGATAGGGCTTGTTCTAAGACTTCTCTATTTATTAAATTGATTTTATCCCCCAAAATATAGGTTTGTTTTTTTTCCAGTTGCACCCCCAGAGCACCTGCGGCCGCTGCCATGGGGTACCCTGAGTTGGGGCTGGGTGTTTTTCGTGCATCTCTACGGATAGTGTCATAAGATGCTCTCCAGTTTAAACCCATAAATACAGCTGAAACAACTATCAACAGTCCAGTGATGCGGGCAGGTAAATAATTAGCTACATCGTCCAGTTTTGCTGGGAACCAGCCAATGTCTTTATTTAATGGATCTTTATAGCCAACCATAGCATCCAGAGTGTTTATAACTCGGTAAGCCATCCCTCCCAGAACTCCAAATATGAAAGTGTAGAATAAGGGAGCTATAACCGAATCTGTTATGTTCTCAGTTAAACTTTCCAGAGCAGCAGAGGCCAGCTCCTCTCTGGATAAATTTGAAGTGTCTCTGCTCACCAGTTGGGAAACTGAATGTCTTGCTTGTTCCAGGTCCTGGTCTAAATATTCCATGAACTGCCTGGTCGAGTCTAACAATGCTTTAATAGCAAATGTAGTGGATAGTATAAAACTTGATATCAATATATAAATTATGAGGTTGAATTCTAGAAATTCAAGTATGAAATAAAATGGAATTAAAAAAATAACCAGAATTATAAAGGTCAAAACTATTCCTGAAAATTTATTTTGATATCTTAAAAGAGGGGGTTTTAAGAAGTCTGTAAGCCTTCCCATTAGAACAACTGGGTGAATAGATGCCGGCACTTCGCCCAGCCAGAGATCTAACAGGACGGCGAGCATTATTATAAATAAAAGTTCCATCATCTTATATTACCCTTGAACTTAAATTGATATTAATATCTTATTTTATTGAAATATTATTAGATTTTTATAACTAAATTTTAATGAATGATGATCAATAATTAGCCTGTTTTATTTTGTTTTCATTATTAAATAATTAATTAAATTCTATTTTACATTTTTAGATAAAAGGTAATTAAAATAAATAAAAGGTTAATAGTTACGAATTAGATATTATTTATGATAAAGAATTTTAAGGTGATTAATTTGGTAAAAAAAGTTGAAGATAAGGTTCAGAAATGGCTTTCTGATGTAGGAATTTTCCGAAAGAAAGTGCCAGATGATAATACGAATTTCCACTTCATAATCAATTACCCCGAGGAGAATGTTATGGATGTAATTCAGCCTAAAGGTAATCCTGACCTGGTGGTTATTGGATGTGCAACTAATGTAAGTCCGGAACATGCTGCAGAAATACGCCAACTTTCTGATGCAAAGAAAGAAGAATTCATCTGGAATTTAAGGTATATGCTTAATAGTAATGACGTTGATTTTCAGCTATCACATCCAAATAACGTGCTTGAAAGTTTTCTAATTACAGCAGAGATATATGAAGATGGTTTAACTAAAGACCGTTTGATTTATATGATTAAAAAGATTTTCAGGGCCAAAATTAATTGTGTGTGGAAAATACAGCAAGAATTTGGTATGGGCAATGAAGGAAGTGGACCAGTTTCAGATAGTATGTATGTTTAATTAGATAGTACATCCTAACTATCTTTTAATTTTTATTTTTTTACGATTAAATTTCTAATTTTTTATTACACTAACAGAGACGTAGATTTCAAGTGTAAAACAAATTTATCTCATCTTTTGAACTTGAAAAATTAGAGGTGCATTGCAAGTGTAACTTTTTTGAGGTGAGAGAGAGAGGTCAATTTCAAGTGTAAAAAAGTAATACATATTTCTATATCAATAATACTCGAAAGCTTTAACTAATATTTGTTTTGATAAATAAAGTAATAACAAAGTTTAAATTAAGGTTGCTCACAACTTTATTACACTTGCAATACATCTCTCTGTCTAAACAATTTGGGATTTTTCAAGAAAATATAATAAACATACACTGGAAGAGCACCTCTTATAAATAATCATTAACTAGTATTTCTTCATCCCATTTTTTACACTTGAAATTCACCCCCAAAAAATTTTTTTAGACTAACCTGATTTACACTGGAAATGTACCTTTAAACACTTTATTAAAGCCTAATCATTGAAGTTACCACTAACTAAATAGCTTTTGTATCAATAAATAAAGGTATTGTATTTCAAAGAATTCTTTGGGATACTAGATTTACATCAATTATAACTTTAGGGGCGTGCAAATTTGAATATATTTGAAGAACTGGATTATAAAACTGTTTTTAAATGTAAAAAATATCTGGATCATAGATTTTTACCGGAAAATCTACCTCACCGAGAAGATCAGATAAAATCCGTGGCAAAATATTGGAAAGAAGCTTTAAATGGAGTAACCCCTCCTGATGTTACTATTTATGGAAAAACTGGAACTGGAAAAACTGCAGTGGCTAAATACGCACGTAACCAGCTGGAAGATGTTTCCAAAAATAAGGATATAAACGTCAGAGTTGAATACATCCGTTGTACAGACTACACCACAGAATACCAGGTAATAGCTAGGCTCTGCCAGCAGATGGGTCAAGACGTCCCCTACAGGGGCTGGACCAAAGCAGAAGTAGTGCATGCATTCCGGGATCTTTTTAAAAAGAATGTTTTTGGAAAAAATCTTATCTTGATGATCATACTGGACGAGATTGATATTCTCCTAAAAAATGATGGTGATGGTCTACTCTACACACTTACCCGTACGGAAAACGTTTCCATCGCCTCCATAAGCAACTTCGTAGATTTCAAACAGTTCATCAAACCCAGGGTTAAAAGCAGTTTAAGAGACAGGGAAATTGTATTCCCACCATATAATGCCCAACAACTGGTGGACATATTAAAGGAAAGAGCAGATCTATCCTTTAATGATGACGTTTTAAACGATGATGTGATACCACTATGTGCAGCGATGGCAGCCAAGGAAGAAGGAGATGCCAGATATGCCTTGGACCTACTACGCACTTCAGGTGAACTGGCCGATGATAAAGGTTCGGAAACGGTTTATGAAGATTACGTTAGGGAAGCCAAGGATTTTATCGAACACAATAAGGTAACTGACATAATAATGACCTTACCCAGCCAACAGAAAAAGGTACTGGAGTCCATATTGTATCTAACCAATAACAAAGAGGAAATTACCAGCGGAAGATTATATGATATCTACAAAGAATTTTCAAAGGGAGATTCCGTATCCTACCGAAGGATCTTTGACTTCATTAATGAACTGGAAATGCTGGGCCTGATATCAACTAAAACAATTTCCAGGGGCAGAGGAAAAGGCCGTACCAATATAATTGACCTCCAGTGCGATACTGATTTATTAGAAGAGGCTATGTGGGAAAATAATTAATTAAAAAGTTTAAAATTAATTTATATTTATGTTTGTTATTATTTAATTTATTAATTATATTATATATTATATAAATATTATTATTAAATAATATATTATTATTTTTTTATTTTTTTATTATTAGATCATTATTTTTATCTAATTCATAAAAAAACTAATAAAATAAC
>JAJRAE010000017.1 GCA_028682985.1 Methanobacterium sp. | reverse complement strand
TGCCTGGCTCAATAAAGGATTGGCTTATAAGGAAATGGGAAGATTAAATGATGCCAAAAAATCCTTTAACAAGGCATTAGAAATTAAACCAGGACTGGAATCCGCCTGGAAAGCCAGAGAAGAATTAAAGGTTAATTAAAAAAAAATTTTATTTCTGATTTTCTACTGTAGATTTTTTTCAGATTTAAATACTTGAGCATTAAATTATAATAAAAACTTGTTTATAAAGGCTCTAAAATACCATCCTCAGTAATAATACCGGTGATCAGATCGGATGGAATTATATCAAAGGCAGGATTTAATGCTTCAGTCCCCTCTGGAGCAACTCTGCATTTTCCGAAATAGAGCACTTCATCTGGGTCTCTTTCTTCTATTTCCACGTCATAAATGGAGATTTCCATATCAAAAGTGCTTTTGGGAGCTGCTATATAGAAGGGGACTTGGAATCTCTTTGCAGCCAGGGCCACCATTAGGGTACCAATCTTGTTAGCTGCTCCTCCCCGGGCCACCCGATCGGCACCAACTACTACTTTATCCACTTTTCCCTCCTGCATTAGCCTCCCCGCTGCACTGTCCACAATCAACTGAACAGGGATGCCTTCCTGCTGCATTTCAAAGACACTTAAACGGGCTCCCTGACAGACCGGCCTGGTCTCATCACAGATAACCTTTATCTTTTTTCCTTCTCCAGAAGCAGCTCTGATAACACCCAGGGCTGTGCCGTAATCAACACATGCCAGGGCCCCTGCGTTACAGTGGGTTAATATTGTGTCACCGTCTTCAATAAGTTGAGAACCGTGCATTCCCAGTGCCTGGTTGGTTTTTATATCTTCATCATACATGATTAGTGCTTCATTCAGTGCTGTTTTACCCGCCTTTTTGGCATCAATTATACGGTCCACAGCCCAGAAGAGATTAACTGCTGTGGGCCGGGCCTCTTTAATGTCATGGGCTGCTTTATCCAGATCCTCTCCGGCGATCTCTGCCAGAGCCATGCCAAAGGCAGCGGCCACACCAATAGCCGGCGCGCCACGAACCATTAAAGTTTTAATGGTATGGATAACATCCTGATAGGTTTTACATTCAAAATAAATAACTTCATCCGGTAATCTGGTCTGATCCAGAATAAATAGACTGTTATTTTTCCAGAAAAGAGTTTTCATATTAACTAATACTCCTAAAAATGTGATTTTATTTATTATTTCTAAAATTGATTTTAACTAGTAGCTACAGTTTTTAACAAAATATCCTAATATTTAGAGGATTTAAAAATAAAAAAATGAATTAATAGTGGCTGGCTGGTGTCAGATCCAGATGCTTGTCCTCTTTCCCGGGAACTCCATAGGCATCTGCCCGGCACTGGGTACAGGCCCGGAACACCGGTATAATTTCTTCAACAGCATCTCTTACTTCGCTCAGTTCTGCGCAGCCTGGTTTAGGTGTGTCCTTGAATTTGTAAAGCGGTATGAGTGGTATAACATTCATGAGTGAGGCTCCCTGGTTTTTAACCTTGCGGGCCACATCCACTATGTGTTTATCATTTAAGCCAGGTATGAGTACGCTGTTTACTTTTACCACTATATCTTCATCTGATATTAGCTTTATTCCTTCAAGCTGGTTTTTGGATATTACTGGGAAGGCTTCTTCTCCTTTATATATTTCTCCATGATGAATGGCCAGGGAGTATATCTCTTTACCTATCTCTGGATCCACCGCATTAACGGTGACAGTAACGCTGTTTATATTGATCTCGGCCAGTTCTTCTGCCTTATCTGGTAACAGTAATCCATTGGTGCTGATGCATTTTATTAGCTGGGGGAATTTTTTATCCATCTTTCGGAAGAACTGGAAGGTCTCTTCATTAAACAGAGCGTCTCCTGGCCCGGCTACACCAACCACTGAAATGGGCATTTCCTGAGTTACCTTTTCCACATGTTTTAAAGCATCATCCACGTTCATTATGCAGGAAGCTACTCCGGGTCTCATTTCACATTTGTTTATCTCCCTGGTGCAGAAGTTACACTGGATGTTACATTTAGGTGCGATGGGTACGTGAATTCTTCCCACTTTATCATGCATCTTCTCATTAAAACAGGGATGTACCTTGGTTAAATGGGCAAATTTAGATTCATTCATGGTTATTTTCCCTCCAACTAGATATTTTTATCATAATTTATTAGGCTAATTTAAATCTTATTTAGTTCGTTAGATATAAAACTATTTATTTTATCTTATACTTACTCTGATTCTTCTTCATATCTTCTATGATTTCCCTGGTTTTCTTAGTCCATTCCTCTTTTATGGTCTCATCAGAAGCGGTTAACGCTATCAAATTACCTTCAGAGTAATGGTCCACAACCCGCAGTCCTTCAGGTATTATACGGAACAGGGCATCATATATCTTCTTTCTCAGATCTTCCTCTGGGTTATGCACCACCAGATTCCTGATGTCGGTCTGAGGGTCGTCCACTATCACTTCGGATCTGGTGGACTGATGCACCTTGTTTCTGCCCTCCCGCTCCCAAAGCAGGGATAGAAGTTCAGGCAGGTAAGTTTCATCCTTAATCTTGAGGAAAACCTCACCCGCAGCCCTATCTTTTTCATATTCAGCAAAATCCAGAAGTCTCACTGGGGGTGCTGCTTTCTCATAGCTCATGACGATAATAAACACCGGTTCTCTTGGGTCAACATAAACACGTAGATCTTTTACAGCCCTGGTGATCTGCAGATCCTGGAGTATCTGTCTTACCACCATATCATAGACTTCCGCCCCGGTCTCATCGTAGCATTCTACCTTCATATTCTTTACCTTTATCCCCAAATTTATATTAAAGGTTAATCGTTTTTCTTTCCCAGACCAGAAACAATAAGAGCCGAACCTACCGCCCCAATGTACTGAGAATATTCCGGCACTATAACTTCTATGTTACCCAGAACATGACTTACCGCATCTACCAATCCAGTTATCAGTGAGGTTCCCCCCACCTGTATCAGGGGTTCACGTACATCTATTTCCTGAAGCTGCTGTTCATAAACCTGTTCTGCAACACTGTAACATGCAGCTGCAGCCACATCCTGTTTA
>JAJRAE010000171.1 GCA_028682985.1 Methanobacterium sp. | reverse complement strand
CCTTCCTGAACTACCCGACGCTAAAAAACATAGAATAATGGAAACATACAAATTAACAGATGATATAGCATCCCGCCTGGTAAGGGAAGAAAAAGTTGAAGATTTTGTGGAGATAATGGGACAAGTAAATGTAAAGCCGGTGATCCCCGCATCAAACCTGGCCTATACCTTTAAGGAACTGAAAAGAGAAGGATGTAGGGTAGAAAATGTGGATGTGAATACTCTAATAGAGATTTACAGATTAGTAGAAAAAGATATCATACCAGCAGAGGTTACCCCCACCCTAATCCGGGATGCCTGCCATGGTATTAACCCCCAAAAATCCATTGAAAAACACGGACTCAAAAAACTGGACGAAGTTGAGGTAGAAGAAATCATAGACCATTTAATATCTTCAAATAGTAAGATAATAGAGGAAAGAGGAATGGCTGCCATGGGATCCCTCATGGGGATGGCTATGAAGGAGCTCAAGGGTAAAGCAGATGGTAAACTGGTTAATCAATTGGTAAAAGAAAAATTAATTAAAACTGTTAAACAAAAAAATTAACTGGAAGCACTAAGGATGATCTTATGGCAGATGAATATGATTTAATAATTATTGGCTCGGGACCCGCAGGTTTAACAGCAGCCCTGTATTCAGGTAGGCAGCAACTGAAGACTCTGGTTCTTGAAAAAACACTGATAGGTGGCATGGGATCTGTAGTGCCTCATATGGAGAACTATCCCGGTTTTGAGGAGATTTCCGGTAAACAATTAATAGAACTCATGAAAAAACAGGCCCTTAAATATGCAGATATACAAGACAGGGTGGAAGTGAAAAAAATAGAAGTGGATTCAGAAGACAAATACATAATCCACACTACTAAAGATACTTACAGGGCTGGTGCCGTAATATTAGCAACCGGAAGCAGACACCGTGAACTGGGAGTTCAGGGAGAGGGTGAATTTTTAGGCAGGGGAGTGGCTTACTGCGCCACCTGTGACGGGCCACTTTTCATTGATCGTAAGGTGCTGGTGGTGGGCGGTGGAAACAGCGCCGTACAGCAGGCAGTCTACCTAGATGATATAGGTGTTTTGGTTGCCCTGGCACACCGTAGAGATAATTTAAGGGCGGAAAATTATCTTCAGGCACTGCTTAAGGAAAGGGAGATACCTATAATATGGAATTCAACTGTGGAGGAAATACGGGGAGATATGAAAGTGGAAAGCGTGCTTTTAAACAACAGAATAACCGGGGAACATAAGGACCTTCCCATAGATGGTGTTTTCATAGCAGTGGGTGAAATTCCATCCAGCCAGTTAGCCCGGAAATTAGGGGTGGAGCTGAATAAAAATGGTTATATAGTCACAGATAAAGCTCAAAGAACCAACGTCCGCCGAATATACGCTGCAGGTGACATCACAGATGGAGTGAACCAGTGGGTGGTGGCCTGTTCAGAGGGTGCTGTTGCAGCTTTATCCGCCTATGATGACCTGCAGATTAAAAAATAAGATTTAATTCAAATAACATTTATTGATTTTAACTAATTTAAAAAAAACAGATTAACTAATTTTATGAATTTTTCAGGATAATATAATATGAATGATGTAAGATTTGGTCCAGCTGGGCTTCCTTTAAGATATAATGGTGAATCAAACCAGGTTTGTTCTTATATTAAAGAAATAGGGTTAGGTGCTTATGAATACCAGGCCACCTATGGAGTGAAGATCAATAAACAATCAGCGGGTGTATTAAAGGAAAACTCCATTAAAAACGATATTCGTATTTCCATGCACGCCCCTTATTACATAAATCTCTGTTCAAACAAAGAGGATGTTATAGAAAGATCCAAGGAGAGACTGGTACAATCAGCTCGAGCCGCCGGGTGGATGGGTGCTTATCGGGTAGTTTTCCATCCGGGATTCTACACCAAGTACACCCCAAAAGAGGCCATGGATAAATTAAATAAAGCAGTTAATGAGTTAACAGAACAGCTTGATTCTCTGGGTATTTATGATTACACCTTTGCCCCGGAGACAACTGGTAAGAAGTCTCAGCTGGGTAGCCTTGAGGAAATAGTGGAAATATGCAGGGCTCATGAAAAATTTGAACCTACCGTGGACTTCGCCCATCTTCATGCCCGTGATTGCGGCATGCTGAAGTATAAAAACGACTATGGGAGGATATTTGAATTCCTAGAGGAGGAGTTGGATCCAGATATACTGCACTGTCACTATACCCATATTGAGTTTACAGATAAGGGAGAGAGAAGACACCATATCCTTGGAAAAGAATATGGTCCGCCACTGGAACCGCTTCTAGATGAGTTAATAGAACGTGGATGGAAAGCAACTTTAATATGTGAAACTCCCCTCCGGGACGACGATGCCCTTATCATTCAGAGAAATTATAGGGACATCATAAAAACCAAAACTTAAATGGAATTATAAAAAAACTTTTATCTATCTAAAAATAAATATAAACCATTAATTTTAACAATATTTATAAAAAATTTTTAATAAAAAGAGTAGGTAATTTAGTGAAGTTAAACAATATAATACAGGAACCAGTAAATACCGATAAGAAAACCACGCAATCTTTAAATAAACCTCAAAAGGAATCTAAGCTGGTTGTTCTGCAACCAATTGGTTACCCATTTTTATGTAATCTAGTGGAGAACCCCAAGATCGAAATATTTGATAAAGAACTCTTTGAACTATACGCCCGGGAGCAGTGGCTGGGTTACACTGTAAGTGAGGGTTCATTTATATTCGATCAGAAGCTGCTCCCTGATTATGCTTTCAAAATAATCAAAGCACATCCTGATGACTCAAAAATATCTGAAAACACATCCATACTCCTTATGGAGGTAGAGGAAGTAAGAGAAATAAAAAGGATTGAGAGCAGCATTAAAATGGATGATGTGATCGGCCAGGAACGGGCTAAAATAAAGTGTAAGGTAATAATGAAGTATCTGCAGGACCCGTCCCATTTCGGTGAATGGGCTCCCAGAAATGTGCTTTTCTATGGGACACCGGGCACAGGAAAAACTATGCTGGCAAAATCCCTATCAAATGAACTTAAAGTCCCCTTATTCCTTATTAAAGCAACCAGCCTCATAGGAGAACATGTAGGGGATGGAGCACGGCAGATACATGAATTATTTGAAGCTGCATCAATAACAGCACCATCAGTGGTTTTCATTGATGAAATAGATGCCATCGGTCTTGACCGTAAATATCAGTCCTTAAGAGGAGATGTTTCTGAAGTGGTGAATGCCCTATTAACTGAGATGGATGGGATTAAACAAAATACTGGGGTGGTCACCGTAGGGGCTACCAACAACCCTCATCTACTGGATTTCGCCATAAGAAGCAGATTTGAAGAGGAGATAGAATTTACCTTACCAGATGATGAAGAAAGAAAAGCCATTTTAGAGCATTATGCCAGTTCCATGCCTCTCATCGTTAAATTCTCTATAGATGATCTGGTTAAACCCACCAAGGGATTATCTGGTAGAGATATAAAAGACAGGATACTGAAAGTGGCCCTTCATAAAGCAATACATGAAGATGAAGAAGCAATAACCTGGGATCATGTGAAGTACGCTTTAAAACAAATTAAAAAGAATACTAGCGAACCAAAAGGTATGTTTGCCTAAAATAAACAATATTTTTACTTATTTTTTAGAAATATGTTTTTTAATAATATAACTTATTACTGGTGATGGATATGGACATGAAGGGCATCCTGATAAATTCATTAAAATATGCCTCTTCAAACTGGTTTAAAGTTATATTACTGGGACTAGTTATTTTTTTAGCGGATATATCCAATGAATTATATTTTATTGGCGGAATGGCTGACGAACTTAGATCCCTGGTTATATTCGCTGGTTCTATATTAGGTATTTACCAGCTGGGGTTCATATTCAGAATAATAGAAGAGACTACCCAGGGCTCTGATAAGATGCCTAAATTTGATAAATTAATAAACACTTTTAGCCATGGGTTAAAAGAGGCACTGGTAACAGTTGTTTATTTCATTATACCGTTTCTACTAGTTCTGGTAGGAATCGCCCTTTTGGATGATATCACAGGTCCTAAAACCCAGGAGATGGATATCATCATCATATTCACAGGATTGTTTCTGGGTTCACTTACTTATCTTCTGTATCAGGCTGTGGTGCTTAATATGGCCGACTATCATGGAACACTAAGATCTGCCTTTGATTTTAAACGAATATTCAGAAAATTCAGAGCTAT
>JAJRAE010000145.1 GCA_028682985.1 Methanobacterium sp. | reverse complement strand
TAGAAGAAGATGTCCGGGCATTAATTGTGGTGGCTGGTATGGAAGGAGCATTACCATCGGTAGTTGCCGGGCTGGTTGATATGCCGGTTATAGGTGTTCCCACATCCATAGGTTATGGTGTAGGTGAAGGGGGCCGTACCGCTTTATTTGCCATGCTGCAGTCATGTGCACCTGGGATTGCCGTGGTGAACATTGACAATGGTTTTGGTGCAGGGGTTTTCGCAGCAAAAATTGCCAGACAGGATTTTTAACTTCTCAATTAATTTATTTTGATTAAATCTTTTCATTATATTATTTTTATGTTTATTTGATAATTTATAGGCAGTATTTTTCTCCCCATTCACAGAGGGCCTCTAATACCGGTATAACAGAATGACCCTTTTCAGTGAGGCAGTACTCCACTTTGGGCGGTACTTCGGCATATACTTCACGATGTATCAGGTTATCTTTCTCCAGTTCTCGGAGCTGTTTAGTAAGCATCCGCTGAGTTATTGAGGGTAAAAGCTTGTTTATTTCATTAAAACGTAATTTGCCATCTATAAGAATATATAAAATCAAAGGCTTCCATTTACCTCCTAGTTCATCTAGAGCTGCTTCTACAGCATAGCAGTAATCCCTTTTGGCCAATAAAATCCCTCCTACACTTAATGATATTAAGTATACATGTTGTAAGTATATAACTCTTTTATCTATACTACATTTAAATAAGATAGGTTACTTCTTTACTGTATACAACTAATGAGGTGAAAATATAATGCAAGCTAAATTTGATTTACAACACTTTTGCTGCGGTCCTAAAGGATGCGAAATCGAAATAGAATACGGCGAAATGATGGACGCAGAATAAGAACTTTAATTCATTAATTTTTATTAATTATATTTTTAATTAGTTTCTTTTTTCTTTTTTATTAAATACTGATTATAATGGGGGATTAAAATATGGATGTTTTTGAAGCTATTAATAAGCGAAGGAGCATTAGGAAATATAAAAACACAACTATAGAAGAAGATAAACTGGATAAAATTCTTGAAGCAGCCAGGATCAGTCCATCAGCCGCTAACAGGCAGGAGTGGAAGTTCATTGTGGTTAAAAACCAGGACATTCGCAATAAACTGGTGGAAGCTGCTAATGGGCAGAAATTTGTTGGTGATGCACCAGTAACCATAGTTGCATGTTCAACAGAATCTGAAAGGATAATGCCCTGTGGTCAGCACGCTTATACTGTTGATTTATCCATAGCAGTTTCCTTCATGATACTGGAAGCCACTGAACTCGGACTAGGAACTTGCTGGCTGGGAGCCTATGATGAGGAAGCAGTAAAAAAGATACTGGATATTCCAAAGGAGATAAGAGTCCCCGCTATGTTTACTCTGGGATATGCCGAAGAAAATCCCGGCCCAAGACCCAGAAAAGAAGTGGAAGAAGTCTTATGCTTGGAAAAGTTTTCTATTTAACTTTCATACAGGGGTGGGCACATTCACTCCCTGTAAACCATTTCTATTAAAGATATCTTTTCAGATGAACAAGATCCTCAGCATCAAATCGAGCATTATTTTCAATTCGTACTGGCTTAAAATCCATTTTTAATAGCATTATTAGCATTGATTTATTATCAGCAAAAACAGATATATCCACAGCTTTAAATTCTTTTTCACGGGCTATTTCAATCCCTTTATTAATAAGAGTCGTGCCAATACCATATTCCTGGTAATTACTATCCACTACTATTCCCATCACAGTAAAACCTTTTAATATATCACTTTCAAATATGGCTATACCTAATATTTCATTTTGGGGGGAAATGGCCGTAAAATAATCAGTATCATTAACAGGGGCGTTTTTTAATAGAGAGTAAATGGTGGGGTTATCAAAGCGAATACCGGTTAAAGATAAGAACTTTAAACTGTTTTTTTCATTAAATAATTTGCTGTAAGCCTCTGCCAATCTATGAAAATCATCCGAGTTTGTGGGTTTACAAGGTTCTATTCGGAATGATGTTTTAACAGTATTCATACTTTTAAATCCTTTATAAAGCTTTGACTTGGTTTTCAATTAAATAATAAGAAATCTTTAACACTCAAATTAACCAACATAAGTGGCATAGAAACCATCTGTGTCGGCATAAATAGGTTTAAAACCTGATTTCTCTGATTCCTTCATGGTGTTCTTTATGAATTCCCTACCCCAGGCAGTGATTGAATCTGCGCATTCCAGACAATACCACCTGAATCTGATGAATCCATATACACCGTACATGGTGTTGGCCACCCTTTTAAGTGCTTCCTGCTGCACATCCAGTACATGCCTCTCCCGGGGGTCAGTGGCTTCTTTCATCCGGGACTTTATTTTCACCCGCTCATTCAACACATTACCAATCACTGAGGGTACAAAGCCCACAGGCTCTTTCAGGAATTTACTTCCCACTTCCGGGGCGGTATAACAGTTCTCTTCATCACATTCATCCACCAGGGTATCTGGAGATACGTTACGTGATATTATAATACTGGGATATAGGCTTCTAAAATCGAAATATACCACATTTTTGTGAAGTCCCAGAACCGGCTCTTTAACATATCCTCCCTCTATCCTTCTCCTGTTAGCTACCTTGGCTGCTGAAGGTTTATTGGGCACAATATCTCCATATTCATAGGCTTTCCTGATGAGATACCATTCCACTTGCTGTCCAGTGGCCATGCGGGAAATATCGAAGAGGGGTTGTCCTACCAGGCGGGTGATAGCCATGCTCAGTGGGAGCATTTCCTCCCCTATTTTGGTCACTGCCACGGCGTCATCCAGGGAGTATTCAAACAGCTCTTCTAGACGTTCTCCTCCATCTGCCCAGCAGCTGTGAATTTCATCACCATTTATATCTTTCTTCTCCTTCTCGAATATCTCCAGATACACTCTTTCCAGGGTGTAGCGGTCCAGCTGTAGGAAACGTCGCATGCTGGGATATAGATCTACGTGTATCCTCCCCTTTATAACGGCAGAATTTGCAAAACCTCTTCTCATGAATTTAAGTTCTGATCCATCTACACCCAAGTCCAGAGTAACCCCTAACCTGGCTGCTCTATCCCTAATGTATGGGAAGTCAAAAATATCTGTGTTGTATCCCGTAATCAGATCTGGATTTTCATTTTTAACCACGTCCACAAATTTCTGCAGGAGCTCTTTTTCACTGCTTAACTCCTCAACAAAATCGTTTTTTGATGGTTTGGTGGAGTATACCTTTTTAAATCCCTGATTACTGGATAAGCTGATCATAATTATGGGGTCCTGTTTTACCTGGGGCATGCCCTTTGGGTTGCAGGCTTCAATATCAAAACTAAGCACCTTTATTTCTGGAAGTCCGGTGGATATAGGCAGGGGCTCTCCGTCAATTTCAAATATGCAGGGATCCTCAGGGGACGAGAAAGAGGATTCCATACTGGTTCCCTGTACTTCCACTTCTTGCATCGGAAATAGACCTTTATCTATAAGGTATCTGCGGTAGAATGGTATGTCGTGTTCCCTTACTTCCACAACCGTATCCATGCTCCAGATCTTTTCTCTAAGTTTAGGTACTTCCTGTGGATGTTTTAAAGTAATTTTCAGAAATTCTTTATAGATGCCCACATCTTTTTTACGGACCTTTTCTATCTTTTTAAGATTTAATTCCCCTAATTCTTCCATACATTCCTGGATTTCATGGGGATAAACATATATATAAGGTTTGAAACTCTTATCTTTCGCTATAATTGATTTGTTTTCTCCATCACCCTTTATTTTGCCAAATAATCGTATCACTGCTTCATCATTTTCAGTTACATAATCGATATCTAAAAGCAGGAATCTTTTTCTTTCCATGTTTTTTGTATTATATTTGAATCAAAAATAATGTTTGTTAAAAAAATTTAGTTATTGGAATTAACATCAGAAATTTTTTACAAATCGAATAATGATATTTTCGTGATTCATCTATCTTCTGCTGTTTATCTATTTCCCGTAAAAACAGTCAATTCTTCATCTGTTAAAACTGCAAGACAACAAATTAAAAACCTCTTAATTTATCAGGAATATAAATTACTTTTAAATCTGAAACATAATAAATATAGTAATAAATAAAATAAGAGAATTAAATACAACGAAATTATTATATCATGAATATAAGCTTTTTAATACCTGTTTCTTAATAATGGGAGTTCTTATGAAGAAAGTGTTTTTATGGTGGTTAATTGCCGGCAGTAAGGGTGGAGAAAACCGCGGTAGAATAATACTTGAACTTAATAAGAGACCATATAATGCTAATAAGCTCGCTGAAAAGCTTTCACTTGATTATAAAACTATAAGACACCATATGGATGTTTTAAAGGAAAATAAGTTGGTTGAATCAACAGGGGAGAAATACGGTGCCTTGTATTTCCTCTCTGATGAAATGGAAAAGAATTATAATGTCTTTCTCATGATTTGGGGAGAATTTAAAGATGAATAAAATTTCATTAATGAATTTAAAGCGTAGAGGTGGATAAAAAATGTTAATGGAAATTAATTTCTTCGGGTTTTCAAATTTAATACCCACATTGATTGCATTAGTTAAAACATCAGCTTTAATCACTAGCATTGCTAATATAGTACTTCTAATTGGTATGCTGTATGTATATATGGAGAGATACCTAAAAGTGAAGTCTAAATTTACAACCACTCTTGTTTTGTTCGCCTTATTGTTTTTGGTTCAAAATATATTATTTTCCGTTTATTTCGTATTCAATCTTCCTGAAACAATAATTAATGCTGTGATTCCTTTAATATTCTTAGGGCTTGAATTCACGGCTTTGGCACTGCTATTAATGATAACCAGAGATTGAATAATTGATTTTTAATCATTAAAATATATTTTTATTTTGTTTACTTAATTCAGTGGTTTAAATCTTTTTTTTAGTATAAAATTGTCCTATGATCCCATTTGATTTTGGATTGAATTTGGAGGGAAAGAAGAATAAAAGCTGGGTAAAATTTGGAAAAATTACTTTTAAGAGTTTAATCTAGAATTTAGTAAAGGTTAAGGACTTAAAATAAATTCAAAGGATTCCTTATATTATGTGCTGATTAAAACCCATCCTTTGAGTTAAAACTAAAAATGGAGGTTAAAATATGTTAGATGTAAAAGAAATTAAATCTTTAAAACTGACACCCTTTACCAAGATGTCAGCTTTAATATATGGAATTTTAGGCTTTATAGGTGCTATAGTTATGTTTGTAGCACTTACAATCATACAGGCTGCAGGAGGAATCCCTCAATTAGGACAGTTCAACCTGATCACAGGACTGGGAATACCACTAATTGTACTCATTCCAATAGGGGCATTTTTCGCCACAATAGCGGTGAGCTTCTTCTCAGCATTACTTTACAACACATTAGTACCCCGATTAGGCGGTGTTAAATTAGAAATAGAAGGTAATGAGGTAGAAAAAATTCCCGTGATTTCATTTTCACTGATATTGTCTGCTATTGGGGCAGTATGGGCGTTTATTCTGGGATTA
>JAJRAE010000109.1 GCA_028682985.1 Methanobacterium sp. | reverse complement strand
CCACCGTTTTCCCATATGTCCAGTTTACCCTGAGGGGTCATGTCCATAGCGTTAAATCCTAAAACGATGGATGCTGAGAGGTCAGTTTCTCCTACTTGTACTATTTCTTCAGCTTCTGCTGCCATGTTTATTGAGTTGTAGATAGCTCTGTCAGCCAGTCCTACTTCTGTTGCGTATTTGGCACCGGCTATTCTAGCTTCTGCTGAGGTTGAGTCTATGAGGAAGGGGTAGTCGGAGTGTTCTCCTACAAATTCCAGATATTTAACGATTGCTTCTGGAGTTTGTCCGAAGGTGTGAACCCAGTGTGGGTTACCTGTTGTATCAGACATTTCTTCCTGTATTTTCATTAGGCTCTGTGCAGCTTCTGCGTCGAATATACCTGCCTTTTCATCTTCTATAATTTTGTGTCCACCATAAAATATGGTACCTGCTAAAACAGTTGGATATTCTCCGGGCTGTCCTCCACATTTGACGCCGGCGATATCTAAAACAACTTGTTCTTTGTCAAATCTAAACATACATAAACCTCCAATTGATTATTAGATTCCACTAAAGGCTGATAAGATTGCTCCTACCTTAACTACTTTGAATGCCACAAATAGGATTATCAGTCCAATAATTATTCCATATAAAATACCAATGTCTCTGCCTATTTGTTGACCCATTCGCTGGTTGATTTCACCCCAAGTGAATTCTACTTTGTCTTCCATGTCATCTAATCGTACATTTGCTTGGTTGTAAGCTTCTGAAGGGACAATAACACCTGGTATTCCATCTTTGTCGTCTGCCATTTTATCCTCCTCCGAAGTATATTCTCCAGATAGCGAAGGGAGCAATTAGGATTACTGCCAGTAAAAATCCTAGAGCCATTCCATAGATACGAGTGGCAATAAGTCCGGCGAATAATCTTTGATCTCTACCTATCAGTTGAGCTCGATATTTTACATCTTCTGCGATTTTTCTAATGCCTCTAATGTTAGGTTTATTTGATATTAACATCTAATACCCCCTATTTCAAGAGTAATATGGTTCCGATGACCAGTGTGAAGGCCAGGCCTAACACTATTCCCTGAACTTTTCCGGAGTACATTCCTGCAAATATCCGGTTTAATCCACCTACGGATTTAACCTGCGTCTGGATATTACGCATTCTGGCTTCTATCAAAGCGGTTTCTGGGGTTACTGGTGGAATTGCTTCACCTTCTTCCTCCTCTTCTCCACCTTCTTCCACTTTGACTACCATTGCTTCTTCTTCGAATGCTCCGGGGTCTTTGGATATGCACTCTTTTACTTTGGATTGTATCGCTGCTGCGTCTTCTGTGTCTATTATACTAACTATTTCCATTTGCTGCTGGAATCGTTCAATTCCTTCGTCGGGAATGTTTTCGATGAATGGAATTGCACCTGTTGCATCGATTATTTTTCGTTTTTCTGGGTCAACCCCATTGGCGTGCAGTGCTTCGATACTCTGACCTGTAATATGACCCTGCACTTCTGATCCACATAGGACCAGGAATCGTATGTTAGGGTTGCTTATCAGGTTAGCTATCATCTTTTCGATTCCGAGGTTTTCTGTTTTACATGGTCCGGCTATAGATGCTCCGGCATCCACTGGAATTTGCTCTATGTGAGAAGCCAATGTTGCGGCAGCAACAGGACTTTCTGGGTCTCCGACCACGTAGTCACCGTTTACAACCGGCCATCCTTCTGCTGGTGATTTCTTTTCAGCCAACTTTAACACCTCCTATAAGAATAGTGCGACCAGTAGAATTAAACCCAGTATGAATCCGTATACCATGTTGGTAAGTTTACCTGCTGTCAGGTAAGCACCTTCTCTTCCAGGGTATGACCCTTCAGAGACCGTGCTTGGATCCAGGGAAGTATAAAAATCTTCTACTGCAATCTCTAATTCATTTAATTGTTCATTCACTCCATCTAGGGATACCAGTACAGCTCCTTTCATAGCTGCACCCAGCATACCTGTGGAGGGGTCAAGGGTTAAATTGGATTCAGGAGCAATTTGTATTAAAGGTAACATTTCTGCCATTTTGATTCCTCCTTACAATTCTTCCTCTTTAGGCCACCATCCAGACCATTTAACAGATGCAGCTGCTTGAGTTGAATCCTGTATAAATGCGCTGATGGATATAAACCAGGCTATTGCACCGATTATGGATATAACCCACCATACACTGGAAACTCCAATTCCTAAGATTCCAACTATGGCCATGGCTATGAAACCAGTGGATGCTGCCAGTTTTAGTGTTCTTGTTCTGTCTTCCTGTGGTCCTAAACAGGCGTTGAATGGATGCTGTATTGCCATGGTGTTCAGGATGAATAATAATCCTATGAATCCAGTGGATATAACAGTGGTTAATATTGCTGGTAAGCCTATGCCTCCGGCAATTGCGGCTGAAAATCCGATTATGGATATGGCTGCTGCACCAGATAGTTCTACTGTGCATCTGACCAGAATAGGGATTTTCATTTTTAAGACTTTCTTTCCTACCAATGCTACTACGGCACCTACAATCATAGCCAGTATTATTCCGAATATGGGTCCTATTAAAACATTAAGACCACTTCCGAATATTATAGCTCCGGCCATTCCTGCAATAGCACCTATTACACCTATTGCTAGGGACATGTAACCAATGGATGGTACACCAGTACCCAGACCGTAGCTTGCTACTCGGGCTATGGCATCAGCACCCCATATTATGGCACATACTGCTCCTAATGCTCCGAATAATGGGCCTATGGTTGGTACAAAGGGTACTAAATAAATTCCCACAAGTCCTCCCACTATTCCTAGTGCTAAGGTTTTTTTAGGATCAACAGCGGATGTTCCGCCTCCTCCTGCTGCTACTGACATTAGAACGCACCTCCCTGTAGTAGTAGTACCCCAACTATTCCAATGACTAGTGAGGCAATGATACATCCTAGAACTCCTCGAGGGAGCCTTTTAAATTTAGGGTCATGGAATCCTTCTATGGTTCCACCAATGTTGTATGATGCTACAACAGCATTAACAAAGAACACTCCTAATGCAAATATTCCTGCAATCATTGCTGCAGATACAGATACTGACTGTCCGGGTAGTAATGCAAAGGCTGGTAATCCAACCAATCCGTTATACAGGAAGTAGTAGATAAGTCCTCCACCAATTCCACCCAGTAATCCACCGATTATTCCACTTACAAAGCAGACAGTGGGTATCCCATGTCCTTCTGTACCTGGTGTTACATATTTTTCCTGTTCAAGTCCAGTAATTGGGTCTTTTGTAACTTTTGCAGAAACTGGAACAGTTCCTACTCCCCATACGTATACCCAGTTACCTACCAGCATGGTAATTCCCAGCATCAATGCTGAACCAGCTGCTCCTGCCATGAGTACTAACCAGAGTGGAGAGGTTGTGGCTGCTGCTGCGGTGATAAGTCCAGTCATTCCGCCACCTGCTGCTAGCATAGCGGTACCTGTTCCCACACCTGTTGCTGTGGCTATAGCTGCTGGAGCTCCACCTACTGGTATGAAGTGTACACCTCCACCAATCAGGACTCCTCCAACGGTTACAGCGCCGATTAATAATAATGGGTCCATCGATATACCTCCTTATTCCTTATATGGTCCGTATTTGTTTCTGGCAAATACTTCTATTCTGTTGTTGATTATGATTAATAGTATTATTATCACGAATAGGATTGCTGTTCCAATAGTTAAAGCCGTATCACCTGGTGCAACCATTCCACCAACTACTGTGCTCCAGAAACTCAAGAAAACAATCGCTCCGAAACAGAATCCAGTTACGGGTCCACCGAATTTGGCACAGAAATGCACGACATCCATGGAGTTTCTGGCCCCGAGTTCTGCCTTTCTGGTGATGTCACCGTGAATAGCTACGGGAATTCCTCCACCAAATGGATATTGTTGATACTCTCTTTCAGCACCGTAGTGAACGTCTCCTGTTGATGAACCTATTGCACCTATGGTTATACCCCAAAGTACTGCCAAAAATGGCAGTGCAAATGGATGTGCAAAACCTTGAATTGGTAAGGTCATTAGGTATGATAATCCTACTATTGAGAATGTTACTATAAATCCGTGTCCAGCTATTGGTCCTAAGTGCTGAGTGATCACATCCAAAAATAAAGGTTGTCCAAACTGGGACTGGCTTACTATCCTTCCTAAGTGGGATGTGGTAGCAAATGTAGCGTGAACCAAAGCTGCTATAGCTGCTCCTCCTGCTATTGACATAATGACTGGTAGGTGTATTGAGCTTATAAATACAAATGCTATAGAACCTGCTATACCGGCCATTGTACCCATCTGTACTGGTTCTCCGGAAATTGCCTTGTTGAAGATTCTATGCAGATTGCCCATCTGGGGTGCCAGTTGTACCTGTGAGTTAGGATTACTCATTGACCCAACATCTGATTCCAGGTCCTCAGCGGCTCCTGCAATAGTTGCAGCAGCGCCCATTAAAGCTGCAACACCTAATCCTGCTATTACAGCGTCTACCATATAATTCCTCCTATTTTTTTATAAATAAAATAAAAAAAATAGGTGTTTGCGTAACACCTATTTATTTAGCTGGTGAGATAAGTGCTCTTTCACCGGCTGGTTCGAATTCTCTGAGTGCTCCTTTAGCAAACTGAGCTCGTACTTCAGCAAAGTCGAATGTCAGGTTTTTGTCAGCAAATGCGATTTTAACCAGTGGGTTAAGTGCAAATGCGTCTCCTCGGGCAGAGTGTGCTGCCTGGGCAATACCTGCGTATTCTCCCTGGTGACCCACGTTCATAGCGTAGTTTGGATAGTTAGCTCCTCTCAGTTCAGTTGGTAAACCTTCGTCTCCTCTAATTGAGAACACGTTGGAGGCACCACACTGGTCCTGAAGGTCGTAACCATAGAATCCAAGTCTGCTGTGCTGTTCTTTGTGCAGGTACATGGAAAGGTACCATGCGCTTAGACCGGTCTGAGCGTTTCCAGTAGCGAATGCAGTGGAACAACCTGCTGCGGCTGCTACAATGGATGCTCTTTGTGATCCACCGAATATGGTTTCAAGTAATGCTGGGTAGTCTTCGAACTGTTCCAGTGCGTAGAATGTTACTTCAGAACCTACGTCCAGGACTGTGTCCATGGTGTTAGGTGCTTCGGTCATTCCATATTTGTCTTCTACGTATTCTTTACCAAAGTAGGTGAAGTCATCAAGCACGTTGTCGGTGTAGGCGGCGGTTGCATATTGAGTGAAACCGACACCACCAGACATGTAAGAACCTAGCCAGATCTGGTCGTAGAGCATAGCTCCTGCGGCCACAACATCTAAGGTCTGTCTAACTGGGTCGTCTGGGTATTTTCGGGTGGTCTGGACTATGTCATCCAGGAATCCGAATGCGATTCCACCTGGTTCGTTTTCTCCTCTTGCCCTTCTGACAGGGAGATAGGTACCCATGTGGATAACTTCTGCGTGTTTTGCAGCGTATGCGAAGTCACCGGTTGCGGCTTCTCCTGCTGCCTGTTTGTAAGCAGAAATCATGGACATACCAATCTGCATAGCGGACCATCGTGAGGTGGTTCCACCGTCACAGGTTCTGGATACAATAGTTGGTATTCTGACTATCTGCCAGATTCCGTCTCCTACTTCGTTTTTGAGTACTTCAGCCTGGTCAGCTGGGAACTCTTTGTTTATGTTTAATACAAATGCAGGGTCTATTTCGTCAGCTACTTCATCGTTACCGGTGAAGACTTTAACGTAACTGTCAGCCACCAGTAATGGGTGGGTTTCCACCATGTGTTCCTGTACAACTGCTGCACCAGGCATTGCGTGGTTTACAGTTTCCAGGTAGTGAGTTATGGTTTCGGGGCTAACTTCTTTACCCAGTCTTTTTTCTATAACGGTGTGTGCTGTATTTAATCCTACAATTACAGTTCTCCTTATGTCATCCCACATCTGTTGCATTGCGGCGTTGTTTACAAAGTGTAAATCGTCACCTTCTACAAATGTGTCAGTGGTGGACACTTGATAAGGCATGAGCACTCTCTGACCTAATGGAGTACCTACGTCTGGGTCGTACTGAGGGATTCCACGTTCAGCTGCTACTTTTATTCCAGCTTCCACGAATTCTCTTTTCCTTTCAGACTGTTTCCATCCTCCATAGGTGTAGAAAGTGGTATTCTTATCTTCAGGATCTTCTTTAAATGCTTTTTTAAGAGCGTCTATAAACATTTTATCGGCCATTTTTCCACCTCCTGATTATTCTGGACTGAACCCACCTTGTGATCGCAGTACGTGTATTCTGTGTAGTACTTCTACTGCATCTGCGTCGTCACGGTAGGCCTCATTATCTTTTCTGTAAATAGTGGTTTTTGCTTTGAGAGTTTCTTCGTCTAATGGTTCTCCCATTACTACTGGCTCGTCTAATTCGTCACCAATCTGGTTTTTGACAGCTTCAACGTTGCCTGTGTCTTTGTTTAAGACCAGTCTTCTCAGCATGTCAAACATCATACCGTCTTCGTCCAGACGTACTGCGTGTCCGTGTACTGTTTTACCCCTGATACCGGTCCTGGCTGGGTCAAACCATTCCTGTTCCAGTAATTCTTTGGAATATTTTTCTAGGTCTCTTTCTCTGGTTTCGATAATCTGTCTTCCGGATAGTGTACCTGCGTCTGCACCTCTAAATCTCCAGAGGTATGCTCTGGATCTTACGAATGGATGTGCTGGAGCGTTGTACATTGAATCCGTAAACTGTATGTATCGGACTCTGTCACCTGCTTTTGCACCATCCAGTGGTACTACAGTTTCTCTTATGATATCATCTGGTTCATCCATTTCCTCTAGTGGTGGGTGTACGCTTGGGTACTCCTCACCTGGGGCACGGTGACCTAATATCTTAACTACATCTTCGTCGGAAATCTCCCTTAACTTTTCAAGTTCTACATCAGGGTTGCTGAATTTTCTTCGGTTTTCTGCAACCTGACTTGTTCCTGGATAGAATTGTGCCATAATCATGCACCTCCTAATGCTAATCTTACCTTTTTAATTATTTCATCCAACTTTTCCTGGGGAGCGGTTTCTCCTCTAATAACTCCACTAATAATATCCACAATTTCACCTTGAGTTTTAGGTTCTTCGGGCATTACAGCTTTTGTTTTAACACCAATCTGTGCGAAATCTTCGAAATCCACTGGATATTCGCAGATCACTATACAGGGCTTATTTACTTTACGTAAAATTAACCGAGCCTTGTATACGATGTGATGCTTTACTCCTCCCAAATGCACTACTACCAGGCGGAATCTTTTAATTTGTTCAACCTCTTTAGGAGTTAATCCAAAAAGGCTTCCCATTCCGGCTGTTGGGGCATCTGAGGGGACTCCTGCACCTGCATTTAATACCAGGGTGCTGGTAAATAAATTTGCTTCCCGAAGGGCAAATGTGATTTCACATACTGGTTTGGTTATATGTCTCCTGCCTGGAGACATGGCAATGGCCAAAACATCATTTCCACACTCTGCAAATGTACCTCTCTGGGCGATTCCTCCTCCTTCACCCATTCCCATGGCTTCTCTGCAATCTACAACGTGTGTGGTCTTTCCAATCATTTCTGATTCTCTTTTTTAATTATTGTGGCTCTTTCACTTAACTGAGCGTTTTGGTCGGTTAAACCAACTATTTCATTGGAAATATCTTTTAAAGAATCACCGTATTTAATTCCGTCTGTAACGGTTTTCTGCTTTCTTATAAAGGTTCCCACGTGTACGTTGAAACCAAAGGGCAGATTTGTTTCACAGACAGATCTAATTTCATCGATAATTTCCTCATCTTCAATTTCCAGTAGAACTCGGCCGGTTTGTACCTGTAAGTCGATTTCTTCACCTTTTATGGTGATTTTTCTGCGTTCTGGATTTATATCTTCAGAAGGAAGTCTTTGTCCTTGTATTACTAATTTTTTAATGCCTTCTACCATTTCCAGATCATTTAATAATCTTTCAGTGGTTTCTGAGCTTAACAATCTGTGCGGAAAGATTTCAATGTCCATTTACTGTTTTACCCCCAAAGTTGGAAAACTTGTTTATATCTGGTTTTTTATCTCTGCTGCAGCTTCGTTCACGTATTTGAGTGGTTCTCGGAATTCGTCAACTTGGCTGAACACTTCTTTAATTAATCCGGAGGTTGATTCTGGGGAGAACATCTGAGTACCGGCATCTAATGCCATAGCTGCGGCAACAGGTGGTATTGCAAATCCTTTACTGTGTCGTGTAACGATGTGGTTTCCGTTGAATATACCGGGACCTCCACCACCGTAAATTGAGTGGCTAAAGAAGGAGAATCCTACTGCTACACCTTCAGCTCTACCAAAGTCTACACTTGGCAGTCCAGTTTCGAATTCAAGTATATCGTTGTAGTACAAGATGGTTGATGAAACACCCTGGGCAGCTCGGGCAGCTCCTTGGTTTACCATAGTTGCTGCTTGTAGACCAGCTGCTGCATATGCGTTCCATTTTGCTAGGTCGTCAGTTCCATAGACATTAAATCCGTTCAGGTCTTTTTCAACACCTATTACTCCATCGGCATTTGCTTTTTCTACCATACTTTCAATGACTGATCCTACAGTACCGTTAGCATTTTCTTTTACTAAGTCCAGTACCATGTTGTCGGCGTTCATTCCCTGGTATGCGAGACCTAATAGGTGCATCCTTTCGAATTTACCGACTGCGTCACCCATTTCAAACATTGCAGATTGTTCTAGAATGCTTGATAGAGCAGTTGTTTGTAGTGTGTTTTTCATGGTTGCGGCAACCACGTGGTTTACCATGACGTTTCTCAGTGCGTAACCTGGCCCTTCTAATTTCTGTGGTAGGTCAAGCATAGTAGCTACGTTTCCACCCAGATATTCCACAGATTGTGGGTATCTACCGAGGATAGCTGCTTTAACCATGTTTGCATCGTACATGTCCACATCACATACGTCAATTATAGCCTGGATGAATGCTGATGCAGTTACTAATGTGGTCGCTGAATATTCGGCTGCTGATTCAAATCTAGCGGTTGGTAATTGTACCAGTGCTCTTTTTCCACCAGCTAATAATTCAACGTTTGTGTTGTCACCTTCTTCAACCTGTATCATTGCTTTTGCTTTTTCTGCAATGGCTTCTGCATTTCCTACAATGTCTATGTCGATTTCTCTGCCCATGATTTTATTTGCGGGCCCACCGACTTTTGCAGTAGCTAAGGCGTTCTGTGTACCTTCTAAGTTTAAAGCTACGGTCCTTTTGATTCCCTGTACGATTCTTTTAATCGCAGGGTTTCTGAGTGGACTGAGTGCTTCGAGTGGCACATCTGATTCTACGAGATTGCCTCTAGCGTCGTACAAGTCGATCTTATCTTCAAACTTTGCCATTTTTTCCCTCCTACGAATTCTTGTACATCATTTTCTTTTGTATCGCTGTATGAGCAGTAATAAACCGCTCTAAACTGTTATTTGATCCAGTCGATACAATTTTTGATATACGAATCTCCATTTACTAACTTATATGATATCTAACTTTCTTTTTGATTCAAGTAGAAAGATTTATATGGAATAATTCTGAAATTCAAATTGTATTTATAAGAATTTTTTCTTTTCTATTGAAACTTAAATCACTTATTTTATAAATTAAAAAGCTGATAGCATGCAGATTATAGCAGATGTAGGCGGCATACCCGGTAAAGATTGTAGAGGCTTTTGTAAATATTGTTATTTTCGTAAAGTGAAGGATGGTGATCCCTTCGGTTGTAAACTATGTACACCAGGTACGGTTGGCTGTGAACACTGCGGCTCAGGTGTAAGGGAGACCACCAATGAATTCATACCGCCATTTATCGTGGTTGGATCTGTCCAGAACACTTTGATGATGGGCGGGATAAGGGATCAGAACTTAAAAATCAATATCAGTGGTGGGGGTGATGTAAGCTGCTACCCTAACCTCCTGGAAATTTCATCAGCTTTTAAAGATATGGGCCTGCCTATTCATCTGGGCTACACCAGTGGTAAAGGTATAGATGATGCCCGAATAGCTGAGGAGCTCATATCAATGGGTGTGGAAGAAGTTACCTTCACTGTTTTCTCTACCGATGCTCTGCTTCGTAAGAAGTGGATGAGCGACCAGAATCCCGAGGAATCTCTTAAGGCCTTGAGGATATTCTGTGAAAACTGTGATGTACATGCTGCCTCGGTAATCGTGCCAGGGGCCAATGATGAAGAGCATCTTTTCCAGACTTGCAGTGACCTGGAAGACTGGGGTGCCAAGGCAATCATTTTAATGCGCTTTGCCAACTACGAAAATCAGGGGCTTATACTGGGTAATGAACCCCTAATTGAAGGCCAGAAAACCCATTCCCTGGAAGAATTTGCAGATCTGGTGGATCAGGTTAATAAAGAATTCAATCTACGGGTAACTGGAACACCCCTCTGTGACCCAGAAAATGATACACCCTTCGCTATTTCTAAGAACAAAAACAGGGAATATTTAGATATATTATCAGAAGTCACCTCAGAAGCAACAATATTAACCAGTAAAGTGGCGGCACCCTACATTAAGAAGATTATTCTCAGTCTCGGTGCCCAGGATCTGGTGAATGTGGTGGCTGCCAATAAGGACATCGGATGTCTAATAACCCAGAAAGACCTGGAAGAAATAGATCTCAATGATTTAAAGGAAACAGTCCTGATACCAGGGCGTGCTTTTGTACATGACCGTAAGGCAGAAGAAGTGCTGAGCCGGGATGGTGTTGATAGAATAGTGGCTCGTGGTCCTGATAAACTCTCGGTTGATGGTGAGATGAGCGGGACTTTAAGCAGGGAAGAAGTTCTAAAAACAGAGTTAATAGCTTTTCAGGATTTGATTGAGGCTATAAACTTCTTTGGTGTTAGGAAGAATAATTAAAAATTAAATTCAAATCCAATTTTACATTCTCTATATGCTATTGGAAATTCTCTTTTTATAGAATCTATATTTTTCGTGCAATGGCATGGTATAATAATTGGAATATTCCTTAAAGTTTCTAAATTATTTAATTTTTCTAAATTCATGTCGTGGAAACCACCAATTATTGCATAAATTGGACCAAGTTTTTCTGATTCTTTTATTATTTTATCAAGACCGGGGTGTGCACATCCTGTGAGTATGATATTGCCTTTCTGAGTTTTAATTAATAATGATTGTTCCTTTATTTTTTCACCAAGTTGGCCGGTTGTCCATACATTTTTGGTGATTTTTTGTGGGGAATTAACTTCTATTACATTTTTATAACGTTTAATTTCATTTTTAAGATTTTCGGAGAAACTTTGAGGTATATAAATATCAAAATCTCTATGTTTTTCCAATAGATGATTTAATCCCCCGATATGATCCCAATGGGAATGGGATATAACAATTTTATTTATCTCATCAAGTTTAATGTTCATTGAATCAATATTGGAAAGCAATATTTCCCCATTCCAGCCAGTATCAAAGATCATTTTAACGTCTTCATCTTCTAAATAGCAGGAAAAACCCCATCCTGAGATGTATGGTTTGTTTATTGAATTATCATATAATATTTTAATTAACATATCCCTCCTCCTGGGAAAAAATGTTTAATCTAAACAGTATTTAATCTTAAGACATTTTCCTGTGCTTCCACTTTTATCTATAATGGATATAGATAAAGTTGTTATTTCGTTAGTGATTTTAATCAGCTCCACACAATGTTGACCCACAGTCAGGACATTTACTATTCCTGCATGGTATTCCTTGGGTTTTTGAAGCTTCATAACCACACTCCGGACATTTACATATTCTG
>JAJRAE010000103.1 GCA_028682985.1 Methanobacterium sp. | reverse complement strand
TGAGTACTGGACCAGGGTTAGTTTAGTAACACCCAACAGGATAAGGATTATATCCAA
Organism: Methanobacterium sp.; assembly: GCA_028682985.1. Lineage (GTDB taxonomy): Archaea > Methanobacteriota > Methanobacteria > Methanobacteriales > Methanobacteriaceae > Methanobacterium_A. The sequence goes on along the minus strand of JAJRAE010000103.1, from coordinate 5,601 downwards.
AACTATACTTATTATGAGCCAGATTAAACCGATGATCATACCCTCCTTTACGTAGTGAACCCCCTCATCCTTGAAGTAGATGTAAGAGAGTACTGTTACTGTTAGGGCTATGGACACCGCAGATATGACATCGAAAAAGAATATCTCATTTAGAAAGGATAATAAAAGGGTTATTAAGGTGGGTATGAGCCAAACCACGAATCCGAATGAACTGATTTTTAAAATTTTTTTATTATCGATATTCATCCCCTCCCATTTCTTGATTTTTATTTATCCCTTTTACTTAAAGATTTTTAGGATTTAACTGTTAATTTTAATATTTTGGGTTGTCATGCCCATTCCAGTGGTTATGATTGGTATCATGAGGTAAGTGATGCCTATGTCCATGATGTAACTGGTGAAGCTCATCTGCATGGGACTGGCCGGGAGGAACAAGATCAGATCTATTATCAGGCTTATTATAAGCCAGGTTACACCTGCTGTTAATCCTTCCTTAAGGTAATCCTTTTCAATTCCTGTTAGGTATAGGTAGGCCAGGCAGACTACGGTTGCTGATATAACAACAGGCATTATTGATTCAAACAGGGGATTCACGGTAGATTTCAATGGGAAAATTAATAAAGATATCAGGAATGGTACCAGCCAGATTAAAAATCCGAAGAGAATTAACTTAACAATTTTATTCATCTTTAAATCACCTTTAATTTTTTTTAATTAATGTTATAATCATCTTATCGGCTGTCTGATAACTGTTTTAAGTCTTTCCTGTTTCGTACGTCGTATATCACTCAGGTAGATTTCATGATGTCTCTGGTCGGGTTTGGTTCCATCAAATTGGTACCCTTTCTCCTGGATGAAGTTATGAAGCTTTTCCACTGTAGGTCCTTCCTCTGAATATGGGCCTATGTGCATTATATGGGCTGATAGTCCTTCCTTAAACTTTTCAAATCGGATTTTGTAGATTGCTGGGGGATCTTTCTTTTCCTCCACTTCATTTATGGCGTCCTTTATCATCCTTTGACTTATAAAATCTGGCTGCCTGATCATGGCCGTCCATTTCCAGCAGCTTTTATCTTCATCTGTGAAGTTTTCCATGTTATCCGCCCACCAAAACCCTTCCAGAGGCATGACCACATAATCTTTGGATTTTTCCCTTTTTGAGATGAATTTTACCTTGTATGAAACTGGAAATAATGCTTCCATTGCTTCCCGGTAATTCTGAGAGGTGTTGGGATCCCCTTCTCCGTCTATCATTAAAAATTTCATCTCAGGAACCTCTACCAAAGAAGGCTCACTTTTTGAGGGGTTATAAAACTCCTTATCATCTTTTTTTAAGTCTATTTTAACCATCTTCTTTATGCTCCAGTAGATTTTCCCACAACTATCACAGTATCCTTTATGCACACAGATTGTGCCTCCGCAATCAGAACAGGTCCATCTTTTATCCTCGTTTTCCAAAAATTTCTCCATACCAAAATCTTTGATATATTCAAGGTTTTCCACCATGCTCATGTTGTATTTAGTCTTATATCTTTGGTTTAGATTTTTCAATCTCTTACATGGAAAGATTTCGCAACCAGAACAGAACTCTAAATTATCCTTTTGTATAAATTCACAGTTTTTAATTTTACATCTGTCAACACTAGCTCTTTTATTGGTGTTTTCTATCCTGCATCCTGGGCATTTATCTTTGTCTCTCAAATAAGCCGAGCAAACTGCACAGTTCATTCCACAGGGTGCTATAATATGCGATTTGTCTGATGATTCCATATGCATTCCTTAATTTTAAGAAATAGATTTATTAAGACTTTTTCACTGGGAAGCACATCTCTGTTAACAATTCATCTTCCGGAGTTTCGTTGGGGTCGGATATGTATATCTCCATAGGTGGTCCGGTTATCTCGTATTTATTCTGATAGGCGTGCTGGGCCAGGGCCCCTATGGCTTTTCCTGCTTCACTATAAGCTCCCTTATAGACCGTGGAGAGGACCAGCTGTTCCGGAATGGTCTTGATCTTAATCCTTCCTTCTTCGTTTGCTTCCCCTGCAAAGGGCATACCTATCTCGTAGTACAGCTCTTCCACTGGTACTTCCTGGGGGCTGTTGTAATAAACACCAAAGGGCGGACCCATTATCTGCAGGCCCTTGGCCATTAAAAAGCCCACTATTTCTCCCATAAGTACTGGTATTTCTTCAAACGGTCCCTGGTAACTTATATATGCCACCTTTCTTTCCGGTATTTTCTTTTCTTTTATCTCCATATCATTTTCTCTCCATTTATTTGAATAATAAAATTCCAAAAAAGGCTATTCACTTTTTATCTCGGTTATAAATTCTTCCACCCATTCCACATCATTTTTAAGCTGTTTTAATGGCCGGCTAAACAAGGCCACCATATGTGGGGGCGATTTTAATTCCTTCTGGGTTTTTACTGAGCTTTCCAGGAATCTGATCCGACCACTGGCTGATTCCTTGTAGTTTTCTAGGCATTCTACTACTTCGCTTGGTTTTAGATAATTCATATAGGCTAGGCCCAGGTCAAAAGGCGATATTAACTTTTTATTCCAGCTTAATAGGTCCTTAATTTTTTCTTTCATGGTTTCTCTGCCCATTGTGGTGATGGTGAACACTTTCCGGGCTGGTTTTCCCTCCATCTGTTCTAGTTTTGCCTTTACCAGTTCCTTTTTCTCCAGCTTCTTCAAGATGTAGTATATGGATGAGAATCCTATCTGGGTCCAATTACGCATTCCCCACCCTTCTATGGTTTTCTCCAATTGATAACCGTATTGTGGTTCTTCATAGAGGAGCCCTAATATTGCTGCTTCCAAATCTGAAATTTGTTCTGCCATTAAATATTTTCCTTTTTTTATATATTTAAGAAAATTTTTTTATTATTCTAAATTGATGATATTATATAGTTAGAATACATTGTATTAAAGTTTAACGTTTTAATAAATACTTAAAAAAAATGTGATCCTTCATTGTTAATGTCAACAGAACACTAAATTTACATCAGATTCAATGTCTTTTACATAATATTAAATTTAAGTCCTATCCCGAGTTACCCATAGAAAAAAAGCTACTATCTTTAGAGAACTCACAACAATAGAATCCTCTATAGTTAAATTAGAGTATATTAATAAATAAAGCGTTTTCAATTCGTTTAGCTGAGTTAATTTTTAGTATAGTGCATCTTCAACCTTAAAATAACTGTAGATTATAAATATTTGTGATATGTAATAAGATTTAGTAGTTAAGCATACAAAATTATATAGAATAAGATTTTATCTCCTAAAAATATTTGAAGCGATCCCCATGAACATCTTCGCATTAATCTCCCTTATCGCTGCCTTTATCTGTTTCTTTTTAGGTAATTTTATCTATTATAAAAATCCTGAAAATAGCTTAAACCGTTTAGTCGCAGTTTTATCTATATTAATCGGTTTTCTAGCCTTTATTGAATTTGGGTATCGCCAGGCAGAATCCATAGAGACCGCCATATTATGGATCAAAGTGAGCAGTTTATGGACATTGGTCCCGGCCCTTCTTTTAAACATCTTCCTGGTATTCACTGGTAAAAGTGAGTTACTCAAACACAGATACACTTATATTTTAATCTATGCTCCGGCCCTGGTTTTAGCAATTATAGGCATAATTATCTTCCCAGAAAATACCATATATGCATACTGGGGCTGGACCTACCACTTCAATCCATTCTTATTATTCTTCATACTAATGAGTGTCTGGAGTTTTATAGGAGGATTTGTAACCTCATTTTTCATATTAAAACATTACTACAATACAAGTGATGAGTTAAAGAAAAAACAGACCAAATACATATTCCTGGGGCTGTTCGCACCCTTTGTATTCAGCTTAACCTTCGATTACTTAATTCCCCTGTTTGGCCTCCGTCTCCCGGAGATAACCATGATCAGCATCACCATCGGCCTGCTCTTCATTTCTTACGGCATTTGGAAATACCGCTTCCCAGTGCTCACCCCAGCTATGGCTGCTGATAAAATACTTTCCACTATGTCAAATTTCTTAATCATCATGAACACCCAGAAAAAGATTGTTCTCATAAATCAGAGCCTTATGAACCTCCTCAAATATAAGAAAGATGACCTAATTGGAGAATCCTGTGAACTGATATTCCCCCCAGAACATATGGATGAGATACTAGAATTCCTCAACTCCCATGAAATTGGTCAAGTAAAAACCTTTGAAACCGAGATAAGATCCAGTGAAGAACAATTAATATCGGTTATACTGTCAGTTTCCCTGATCAAAATCAGTGAAAAAGAACCATTAGGCCTTGTTTGTATTGGAAGTGACCTAACCACTGAAAAAGAGATGAAAAAAGCCCTTGCAGAATCAGAGATACTGTACTCCACCCTGGTGAACACCGATCCGGATTCTATAGTAACCACCGACTTGCAGGGAAAGATCAGATACACCTCCAAACAGGCTTTGCATATGTACGGCTACGAGGATGATGAGCTTATTGACAAATCCATATTTGAGCTGATCAACAGCGAGTGTCGGGAAAAGGCCCAAAATGATTTAAAAACTACGGTTAAGGAAGATGTACTGCGTAATCTGGAATACCGGCTAATACGGAAAAATGGGGATCAGTTCATTGGTGAATGGAACATCGCCGTGATCAAGGATTCTGAGGAAAATCCCACCGCATTCATGATCACCAGCCGGGACATCACCCATCATAAAAATATAGAAGCCCAAATGCAGGACTCTTTACAGGAGAAAAATGTACTCTTAAAGGAGATTCACCACCGAGTTAAGAACAACCTGCAAATCATAAGCAGCCTTCTAAACCTTCAGTCTATGTACATCGAGGATGAGAAGTCATTTGAAGTTTTTAAGGAAAGCCAGAACCGGGTTAAATCCATGGCAATTATCCATGAGAAACTTTATCAGTCAGGGAACTTCGCAGAGATAAACATCACAGAATATCTCACCAAGTTAACTGAAAACATATACAGCTCTTACGGCGTAAACATTGACCTTGTGAAGTTGGAGATAAATGCTCAAAACATCTACCTTGATATTAATAAGGCCATTCCCTGTTTCCTGGTAATAAACGAGATGATCACCAACTCCATCAAACACGCATTCCCTGATGGTAGGGCAGGTAAAATAATGATAGATTTTAAAAAGGAAGGAGATGAATATTTAGTTTCAATCCGAGATAATGGTGTAGGCCTAACTAGTGACTTGGATATTAACCAGACCAACACACTGGGAATGCAGCTTATTAATGGTTTGATATCCCAGATAGACGGTGAACTCATGGTAAAATCTGATGATGGTGCAGAGTTTAGATTCATTTTTAAATAATAATTTTTATAAATGAAATTTTTTATATGTGGTTTAACAGATTTTTAATCCATTTTATTGTTTTAAATGGATTTTAATTAGTTATAAAAACTGTTTTTACTGACTATTATTTAAATTAATTAGTATAGTATTCACTATAATTCCTTGAATTATTTAGAAATTACTGTTTTTAGTTACTATTGTCACAAGTTTCTTTAAATTACTGTGATCACAGATCGTACTGTTTAGGAATAAACTCTTACTG